>JAGXLC010000033.1:0-19251 GCA_018334875.1 Bacteroidales bacterium
ATGGCTGTAATCGGAGGAAGCCTCGTTGCTCCGATATTGCCTTCTATGATAGAGCCCCTGGGTACCACCCAGGAAATGGTGGGCCTGGTCATGAGCATATATACGCTCTTTGCCCTGTTTTCCACCCCCGTACACGGTGTGTTGGCAGATCGTTTCGGAAGGAAACGGGTGCTTGTGCCTGCTGCAGTTTTGTATGGGGCCTCCGGTTTTTCCATTGCCTTTACCGATGTTTTTTATGGGGTTCTTATCCTGCGTGCATTACAGGGGATTGGGGCTGCCGGAATGATGGGCCTTGGTGTAACTTTAATCGGTGATATTTTTAAGGAGAAAGCCAGGGCTACTGCTATGGGTTACCGAAGCAGCGCCCAATCGCTGGTGAATACGGCAATTCCTATTATTTCCGGCTCCATAGCTACCATCGCATGGTTCTATCCTTTTTATATTTATATCCTGGCAATTCCGCTGGCGATATTTATCTCTCTTAGACTGGAAGATACATCCATCCCCAATCAGTCTTCCATTAAAGATTATTTTAAGACCATCTTTTTGGTAATGAAAGACAAAAAAACCCTCTGGGTATATAGCTCCAATCTCTTTGTATTCATTTTCTTATTTTGTCTTATTGTGTATGGTCCTATTCTTGTAGTAGAGGAGCTGAATCTTTCCACAATGTACACTGGTATGTTGTTATCGGTTGGATCCCTCATTGCAGCCATTACCGCTTTCCAGTCGGGCAAGCTTTATTACCGTTTCCAGAAATATCAAATCGTTGCGTTGGGCTTTCTTCTTTGTGGTACCGGCTTGTTTCTCATATCCCTAGCTCTGAGCTTTATTTATCTTATATCCTGTATTGTGATATGGGGTGTTGGTTTTGGCCTGGTATTCCCAACCCTGAACACAACGGTGACCGAATTGGTTTCCTCTCATCTGAGGGCAGGTGTTGTCTCGGGTTTTACGGCCATGACCTATATCGGACAAACTATATCTCCTCCTCTGTTTGGATTTATATTGAATTTTTCAGATCTTGGAACCGTGTTTTTTATTGCCGCATTGTTGACTTTGCTCCCGTTTGGCTTTACATTGGTTATTCGTTTTGTTTACAGGAAAATATGACCGTTGTTTTTACCGGGTAATATATATGTTCACTTTTTATTGATAGAAAGTTGATTGTTAAATTTGTATTTCTCTCACGTTTGGTTTATTTTGTTCATTTTATTATAAACCAATAAATAAATTTAATTATGAATACCAGGCATTTATTCCTTTTAGTAATTTTTACGATTTTCAGTGTTTTGGCTCAAGCCCAGGAAAACGATGAGGATACGGTCAAAAACTGGAAAATAGGAGGCACAGGATCTCTAACCTTCTCTCAGGTTTCCTTTCAAAATTGGGCTGCCGGCGGTGAAAATTCTTATTCTTTAAATGGTTTTGTCAGCATGAATGCCAATTATAAGAGAGATAGATTAAGCTGGGAGAATTCGCTGGATATGGGGTATGGAATAGTCAGACAATCAGCCCTGGGCGTTAGGAAAAGTGATGATAAGCTGGAAGTGATGTCCAAATATGGATATAAAACCTCTTCCAACTGGTATTACAGCGGTTCATTTAATTTTAAGACCCAGTTCGATAAAGGTTACAAATACAATGAGGAAGAAGGTACCAAACAGCAAATTGCAGATTTTATGGCTCCGGCTTATACTTTGCTGTCCATAGGTATGGATTATAAGCCCAGTGATGCTTTCTCTTTAATGATATCGCCAGTTACCGGGAAAACCACGTTTGTGCTCGATGATAGCTTGTCCAGCAGAGGTGCATTTGGGGTAAAAGAAGGGAAAAAAATACGAAATGAGTTTGGTGGTTTTTTCAAGATAACATATAATCAGGACATCTGGGAAAACGTAACCCTTAATACCAAACTCGATTTATTTTCCAATTACCTGAAAGCCCCCCAAAACGTGGATGTAAACTGGCAAGTGTTGATTTCTATGAAAGTGAATGAATATCTGTCCGCCAACCTTAATACAACCCTGATTTACGATGATGATATCAATTATGTCAATGAAGAGGGTGTAGTGATGGGTCCACGGACACAGTTCAAGGAGGTTTTCGGAGCCGGGTTGTCTTATAAGTTTTAAAAAGAAGCTGAAGCACCATTTCATTTATGGAAAAATGGGTTACCATATTAACATTTAAGCACTCTACTGAAGCGCATTTGATTAAAACAAAGCTTGAATCACAGGGCATCCGTGTATTTCTTAAAAATGAATACACTGCTCAACTGGTTCCACATGCCTCTGAGCCTGCCAGTCCGATCAAAATGCGGATTCTTGAGAATGATGTTGATGAGGCGGTGAAAATATTGAAGGAGGGTGGTCATTTATCTGTAGAAAAGGAAGAGCCTCCCCGCAGTGCTTTAATACGTTCCATCGATGTTGTAACAGGAACGATTCCCGGTTTTCGCAATCAGCCACTCAAGCTTCGGGTAATACTGGCGGTTGCCATAGTATTGGTAATACTTGTGGTGATTTATTCGCTGCTTGCATTACCCGCCTCAGTCTGATTTTTCATCCTGCTTCTTATCTGAATCCCCTTTCTTTCTTAGCAAAAACAATCCGAGCAGGGTGAAGAATCCATTGACGATTAAGATTTCGAAGCCGAACTGGTATCCGTTGAAAAGGGTTTCCGAATTATAGCTAAGAATGCCGCAAATTATAGGGGAAAGTACCGCAACCACAGGAACCCATTTATCCCGAACTTTGTATTTTGTAAAAAGGCCAAAGGTATATAGCCCCAGCAGGGGACCATAGGTATATCCTGCCACCGTGAACAAGGCTGATATTACTGCCCTGTCATTGATTGCATTAAAGATAAGGATGATGATGACCAAAGCAATTGACATCCCTACATGCACTTTCTTTCTGAGGCGTTTGAGCGGTTTTTCTTTCATGCCTTTGGTGTTAAGGATATCTACGGTAAAGGAGGTGGTAAGGGCAGTGAGTGCTGAATCTGCGCTTGAATAAGCGGCGGCTACAATACCGATAAGGAAGAATATTCCTACTGCCGGAGTTAAATACCCCTGTGTGGCAATGATGGGAAACAGGTCATCTGACTGGTCGGGTAGGGGTATGCCTTCTCTTTTGGCATAGATGATCAGTAAGGCCCCCAAAGACATGAACATGAGATTCACCGGAATCAAAGCGATGCTGAACCAGTACATGTTCTTTTTTGCCTCTTTTATGTTACGGCAGCTCAGGTTCTTTTGCATCATATCCTGGTCAAGGCCTGTCATGGTAATGGCAATAAATGCTCCTGAAAGGAATTGCTTGATGAAATGGTATTCATTGTTCCAGTTCTCAATGAAAAATATCCTGGAATAAGTGCTGTCAGAAATGGTATGTACCATATCCGAAAAGTTCATGTTCAGTTCCTGGGTGATCATGTAAACTGTGATACCCACAGCAGTGAGCATGAATAAGGTCTGGAGGCTATCGGTCCAGATAATGGTGCGAATACCACCCTTAAAAGTATAAAGCCAGATCAGCAGGATGGTAATCACAACTGTAGCTTCGAAAGGTATGTTCCATTGGTTGAAAAGGGTTATTTGCAGTACGTTGGCAATAATGAAAAGACGGAAGGCAGCTCCTATTGTTCTGGAAAGCATAAAGAAAGATGCTCCTGCTTTGTAGGAGCTTTTGCCAAAGCGTGTTTCCAGATAGGTGTATATAGAAGTGAGGTTTAATCTGTAGTACAGGGGCATTAGTACATTGGCAATGGTAAAATATCCAAGAAGATATCCCAGAACAATCTGCATGTAGGAGAAACTGCTCTCCATCACGTATCCGGGGACAGATATGAAGGTTACCCCGGAAAGGGTAGCACTTATCATGCCGAATGCTACGATGTACCAGGGAGATTGGCGGTTGCCCAGAAAGAAGGTCAAATTGGTGGCGTTCTTGCTGGTAATGTAGGAAATAACCAATAGCAGGGCAAAATATCCGATGATGATGGTGAGCACTGTTGTTGGATGCATGGCCTGTAATTTGTAAATTAAAACCTATAGAAGGGCACAAGAATAATAAAAAAACAGTAAAACAAAGATGAGGAATGTAATAATTTATGATGATCAATAAAGCTAAAAAAACTGGTAGCCTTACTTTGACCAGAGTATTAAAAACCTGACCGGGATATGGGATGAAAACTATGAAAAGTTATCTCCTGTATTTAACAGGATATTTTTAATTTTGAGCTAAAAATTTCGGAGGATTACATGGAGCTTGAAAATTTTTCTTCCAAACTGTTGAAGGAAGCTGTGGACGAATTCGCCAAACTCCCGGGTATTGGAAGAAAGACAGCATTAAGGCTGGTCTTGCACTTGTTGAACCGGGAAAAAGAGGAAGTGAATCAGTTTGGGAATACCATCATCAAACTGCGTAGTGAGATAAAAAGGTGTAAATCATGTAACGTGATCTCAGATAATGAACTTTGCCCCATTTGTTCCGATAGCAACCGGGATCATTCATTGGTCTGTGTTGTTGAAAACAGCAGGGATGTGATGGCTATAGAGAGTACCCATCAATATCAGGGTATTTATCATGTGCTGGGAGGTATCATCTCTCCCATGGATGGTATAGGACCAGGTGATTTAAATATTGAAAATTTACATAACAAAATTGAGGATAAAACCGTACAAGAGATCGTGCTTGCATTAAGTACAACTATGGAAGGAGATACGACAAATTTCTTTCTTTATAAAAGGTTCAGGGATTACCCGGTTAAGATAACCACTATTGCCAGGGGAATATCTGTCGGTAATGATCTGGAGTTTGCCGATGAGTTGACTTTAGGTAAATCTATCGTTAACAGGACCTTATTTGAAAATACTTTGTCGTCGCAATAACAACAAAAAATCAATACATTGAATTTATGGATTGGAATCGTGTCAGATACATTGCTATATGTTTTTTTATCGGATTATTTTCATTGAGTTATCACGCATACTCCCAGAATGCTAATGCTATAGATTCTCTCATTGAAATGGGCGATGACATGGTGGACATGGAAGATTATAAAGCAGCGGAAGATAAGTACGATCAGGCGCTTGATATAAACGAAAACTATGTCCTTGCTTTAAAAGCTAAGATAAGGGTGTTGCTTCTGAGGGAGAAATATAACAGGGCACGAAGACTGGCTGAAAATTCGTTGGAAACGCATAAAGATCAACCTGCTTTTTATTTATATCTCGGGGAAGCATCAATTGGCAGAGAGCGTTATGAGGAGGCTATGGATCATTTGAATGATGCATTGGAAATTGTTGATGACACGGATTCGAAATTGTTGAACAGAATTTATGTTAACCTGGGGGCGGCGTATCAAAAACAGAATAATTTTGAAGAGGCCCTGAACCATTATTCAAAAGCACTGGATATTGATCAGACCAACCCCAATGTATTTTTATACCGGGGAAATTTGTATTATAAAAGGGAAGCGTATGAAGATGCCCTGGCCGATTTTAAAAAGGTTTTGGAGCTTGATCCCAACAACCATTTAGCCCAATACAATCTTGGGATGTGTTATTTCAGGCAGGGGGATAAATTAAATGCCTGCGATGCCTTTCATAATGCTTGTGAAATGGGGAATAAAAATGCCTGTAGAATGGTTGTTTCCAAATGTTTGAGAGAAAGCCAGTCTCAATAATTCTGTTTATTTATATTGCAGTAGTAACAAGTGAGTTAGAATTCAACGATTATGCCGAGAGAAGGCAAGATATTACCTGATGTTTCCAGGTCCAGTTGCTTCAGTACATAACGGCCCGGATTGTTCGGTTCAACCAAAGGCTCTCCTTCCTCATTTGTTTTTCTTATGAATACAGGCGGCTCATCAGCAGTAAAATCATATACATTTTGCACATCAAAGTACAACATCAGCGACCAGTTATCAAAGAAGTACTGCTTGTCAACTCTTAGATCAAGCTGATGAAAAGGGTTTAACCTTTTGGAATTTAGCCGGTCGTAGTCTGGGTATGCTCTGCCTCTGGCATCCCATGCGGCTATCTGAGCAGATTTTTGCCGGTCGAGAGGAGTGTAGGGTGAGCCTCCCACAAATCTCCATTTCATCCCGAGTTGCCAGTTATTCTTGAATTCCCGGGTTGCGGTCAGTTTAAGCAGATGCCTGTTATCCCATGAAGAAGGGATATAATTGCTGGTAACCTCAAGCTGGTTGTTGAGTTCTCTGAATTCACTTCTGACATAAGTATAGGAAAGGATCATATTGATATCGAAAAGATTCTGATGGCGAAAAAGCAATTCCAGTCCGTAGGCTCTGCCTTCTGCAACAGATTTAACTTCTTCATCACCATAAGAACCAAAATCATCTCCTTTATTGGCTATGGATATGGAATCGTCCAGCGAATAGGGATAATCGTTATAGTTTTTATAGAAGCCTTCAATACTTATTTTGGATTCATCATCGGGCAGGAATTGAATACCTCCCACCAGATGGTCTGCCGAAATATATTTCAATCCGTTTTGTTTGTTGATCAGATCACCCGCTTGGTTACTGAATCCAAGTGTGGTATAGGGTGGAAGCTGATAAAATCTGCCGGTGTTAAAGTTGAGCGACCATTCAGGCGCAAACTGGTAAGAAAGGGAAAATCTGGGGGATGCTTGATCAATCAGGTTGCTCATGCTTTCGGAATAGTTGTTGGCATCGGCCCGAATGCCTAAAGAAAGCGACAATTTTTCATTAAAATAACTCTTGCTGATCTGTCCGAAAAGATTCCACTGAAAAAAGTCCAGCGTACTGTTATAGTCAATGGTAAAGGGTTGGCCTCCTACAAAGGATTTTCTGAAAGTGTTGTTGGTATAGGATGCATATTCAAGGCCTAAACCGGCATTCATTCGGTAACCATTGGTGATTGTGGTATTTTCATACCGAAATTTTGTCTCGGCTTCATCCGAAGTATAATCCAGGCGTTTAAGAGAGTCCACTTCCTGATTGTTTTGATATTTATAAGATCTGTTTCTCAGATAGTTCCGGCTAAGTACCCAGGTGTCATTTCCGTTATCCCGATAGTGTTTGTAAACCGCTCCTATGGTATAGTTTCGCTGCGTGTTTACAGGAATATAGTCGAGGATATATTGCTGGGATTCGGTTTCGTTGGCATCTGTATTGAGATCAAAATCATCAATGGCTCCCAGTCCGATCAGCCTGAGCTCGTTTTTATCATTGAAGCGGGTTTTTGATTTGAACTGGAAATCATTGAAGGTAGGCAAAAACGGGAGTTCCAGGGCATCAAACAATAGTTGAAGATATGACCGCCGTGCCGAAAAAACAAAGGTGGTATTGTCACTGATCGGCCCGTCAAAGGTCAGGGAAGCTTCAGAAGCACCTATGGCACCCTGAACTTCAACATTATCTTTGTTTCCATTGATTTGCTTAAGCTCTAAAACCGAACTTAAGGCATTGCCCCGGTTGGATGGGAACGCTCCCGAGTAAAAATCTACTTCCCGGATAAAATCAACATTGATGATGCCCACGGGTCCTCCTGAAGCACCTTGGGTGGCGAAATGATTGATATTGGGGATTTCTACTTCATCCAGATAAAAACTGTTTTCACCGGGCCCTCCACCCCGAACAATGATATCATTTCTGAAGGAGACACTGGATGCAACTCCCGGGAAAGACTGTATTACCCTTGAAATATCTCTGTTCGCACCGGGACTTTTTTCGATCTGTTCTACACCAATACGACGCATTGAAACCGGACTTTCCTTATCCAAACGAAAGGGAGAGGCTGTAATCCTCACTTCTTCAATTTCTTCGCTCTTTTCACTGAGGGGTATCTCAATATAAGCGGGTCTGGCGTTGGTCACCATAAAAGATTCGGTAATATAGGTTTCATATCCTACAGAGGAGACTTTTAGCTCCACGTAGCCAGGTTCTATCCCAGTAAATTTGAATTCACCGTCAATATCGGAAGCCGTGCCGATATCGGTTTGCCGGATAATTATGTTGGCAAAGGGAACAGGCTCATTGTTTTTGGCATTGTAAATTTTTCCTTTGATCACTCCATTTCCCGATTGTGCAAAAGCATTTAATCCGATTCCGGTGAAAAATGATAATAGTCCCAATAATGCGATTCGGCGCATATTTCTTGTATATATTTTTATTGTATATTATACAAGGAGCTACTTACCTTTGTTTAAAAATCAGATATAAAAACATAAACAATCAGTTTGGTTATACCCACTTTCCATGAAAAAGGCTATCGGCTTATCATTCCTGCATAAAGACGTGATTCGGCAGGCATGTAATCGAAAATAAAAAGCGGGAAACACATGCTTGCTGTGCTTCCCGCTTACTTGAAAATTATACCTTATAAGTTGTTGTTATCGAAGGGACTGAGTTTTATTTTCTTTCTTTTTCTCTAATTCAGGTTCTTTCATCGTATATCTCATTCTTCTTTTAAGGGTCCACTCCTGATCATTGTTGTCCCAGCGGTATGTTAGCTCTTCCTTCAATTCGCCTTCTTCGTTGTATTCCAACTTTACTTGTCTTCTATTATTCCATTCTTTTGCAGCATAATCATAGTGCTGAAGTATTTCGCTCGATTTTTTTCTCTTTTCATAATCTATCAGATATCGTATTCCGTTGATATAGTCTTCAAGGCTTTCGTTCCAGGTAGCCCTGCTTTCCATTGTCTTTTGACCTCTATAATTGTGTTTCATTTCATACCTGCCCTTCTTTTGCCATTCCCGGGCGCTTCTGTTCCAGCCTTCAACAAGGGCAGCATGGGGATATCTTGATCCGTCATACTGAAAGAGATATCTTTGATGGTTGTACCAGCGATCCGCTTCGGGTTCATAAGCCTTGATTACAATATTGCTTCTTTCCCCCATTCTGTTGTAATCCATTAAATAGCGGGTAATATTGACCCATCGGCCAACTGCTTTTTTCCATTCCTGGTAAAGCACTTCACTCTTATTCCCCCGGTTATCATAAGTCAGGGTTCTAAGCTGCAGGTTAACCCAGTCGTTTCTTGTCGTATCCCATTCCTGTTCAAGAATTTCAACTGGTTTCTCGCTCTCGTTATAGCTTTGTATTGTTCTTTGATGGTTGACGAATTCATAATCCGCGGGATTCCATCTTTGATTCAGCTCAGCAAGCAGGCTTTGGTTCTGTTTGAAAAATTTCAAATTTCTTCCGTAAAGATCCCATCTGCTGGAATCCTGATTCCATTCCCACGTGTATGAAGTATCAATATTTTCCATTCCTACCCGCTGGATAAGAGAGTCTCTTCTATATATCTCTTCTTCAATTTCTTCCTGGGCTGCAGCGGGGTTAAGCCCTAATGTAAGGATAACAATAGCCGTTACGGCTCCCACTCCATATTTTAAGATTTGATTGTATTTTATCATAATAATCCTCTTTTTTTTAACTTATTAATCTCTGGTTTTCGTTTGTTTAACGATTATAATCTTTACCTTATTACAACAAAAGACCAAATTTGTTTATTGAGTTTACTTCATTCCTATTGATTCCAGAAATGCATCGTAACCGGGCTCTCTGCCCAGGAATTCTCTGACTATCCTGGATTCCTCTCTTGAAGCACCTCTTTCAAGTACTTCTTTTTTGAGCTTCTCACCCAACCGGGCGTTAAAATTCCCGCTTTTCCTGAATAGTGAGAACATGTCTTCAGCATACACCTTAGCCCACATGTAACCATAGTAACCTGCCGCATAACCGTATAGATGGCCGAAACCGGCCTCAAAATGTGTATCTTCCATATAATCAAACAAAGTGATGTTGTTTTGTAACTCTTTTACTACTTCAGTAGTACTTCTGAAGTCATTATCGGGATCATAGCGATCGTGAAAGGTCATATCCAGCATTGCATAAAATATTTGCTGGAGGACAAAGAGGCCAGAATCCACATTTTTTGTATCCAACATTTTCTGATGCAATGCTTTAGGTAACTTTTCTCCTGTTTGATCATGCTGTGCAAATTTATTCAGGGATTCATATTCCCATGCCCAGTGTTCAAACAGTTGAGAGGGTACTTCAACGAAATCTCTTTTTGTACTTGTCCCTGATTGTGCGGATAAGGGAGCTTTTGTCAGTAAATCGTGCATCAGATGCCCAAATTCATGAAAAAGGGTTACCACATCGGAATGCGGCAGCAATGCAGGCGATTCTTTCGTGGGGCGTGGAAAGTTGGTTACCAGGGTGGCTGTGGGCTTCTGGTATCCTTTTTCTGTTTCTTTGCCCGGAATGATAGTGAAACACGCGGCATGATTGAATTTATTATCACGGGGGAAAAGATCCATGTAGAACCTTCCCCTTAGTTGACCTTCCGAATATACTTCAAATAATCTGACGTCTTCATGCCATACAGAGGGATTTTCAACTTCCTTGAATTCCAGACCGAAGAGCTTACCGGCTACTTCAAACAGCCCCCTGATCACCCGGTCTAGCTCAAAATAACGCTTGACTTGTTCATCATCGAGTTGATAATCCTCCCGTAATAATAATGTTTTGTAGTATGTAGCCTCCCAGGGTTCTATTTTCTGCGGATTTCCTTCAGTTTTTTGTTTCTTTTTGTCCAGCAGTTTCTCATAATCCTCCCTGGCTTTTTCATATACCTTATCCCGGAGGGTCTGTTCAAAGTCCCAGACTGCTGAAGGGTTTTCAGCCATTCTATTTTCCAGTATATAGGCGGCGTAAGACCCATAACCCAGTAAGCGTGAAAGCTTTTTTCTTTTTTTTAGAAGGTTAATCAGCACTTCCAGATTCTTGTCCGAAGCAATATTCTTGAATCTTCTGGATAGTTCCTTTCTTGCCCTGTCAGATTCGGAATATTTCATGAATGGAAAGTAGGAGGGATAGGTGAGATCAATTTTATAGTTGCCATCTTCGGTTTTTCGGGCTTGCTTGTAGTCTTCGGGCAGCCCTTCCATTTCCTTTTCACCAACAATCAGTGAATCCTGATAGGCAGTGATATTGGATTCGAACTGAATGCCCAGCTCTGATATTTCGTCCTGGATTTTTTTGATCTCCGTGCGTTTTTCCTCTGGCAGTCCCAGTCCGTTTTGTTCAAAATCGCGGATGGTATCATCCAGAAACTTTTTTGCTGCTTCTTCAAGACGGGTTGCTTCTTCAGTTTGGGAATAGTCTTTAATGGCCTGATAAAGCTCTACATCCATTTTGATTCTGTTCTCCAGCCTGCTTAGTTCTTTGATGCTGTTCAAAGATTCCTCCCGTATTTCCGCTCCGGGATGAACATAAGCCATAAGGAAAATGGACGAGTGAACCCGTTCAAGTTCATTGATCAGATCGTCAAAACGTCTGAGTGTATTGTGATAAGTACGTTGCTCTTTTTTATCGTCTGTTATTTCCCGGATAATCTTTTCAACGTAAGAGATGGTTTCATCTTTAGCCTCTTTTATTTGCCCGGCAGTTAGATTGTTAAAATCAATGCTTTCATTGAACTCCGGGAAAAGCACATTCGTTTTCATTTTCTGTTATTGTTTTGCTTTGATCAATATTTTTTGCAAAGTTGTATATTTTACAGGAAGGTACAATGAAAGTGTTTGTTGGTTCACTGATACTTTAAAATACCTTTGCAAATAGTCGTTTCATTATATATGTTAAGTAAAAAACGGGCTAATTTTTTTTATTCATAGATTAAATAAGTAATTTTGACCTGAACTGTTTTCAGAAAACAAAATTTTTCGATTATGAAAAGAGACACCAAAATTTTTGATTTAATTGAACAGGAACGGCAACGTCAGTTAAATGGGATTGAATTGATTGCTTCCGAGAACTTTGTAAGTGAGCAAGTGCTGGAAGCCATGGGTTCCTGCATGACCAACAAGTATGCTGAAGGTTATCCCGGCAGACGGTATTACGGTGGTTGTGAAGTAGTAGACCAGTCAGAACAACTTGCCATAGATCGGGTTAAGGAATTATTCAATGCAGAGTATGCCAATGTTCAGCCTCATTCAGGGGCACAGGCCAATGCTGCTGTATTTCTGGCAACATTGAACCCGGGCGATACCATAATGGGACTGGATCTTTCCCATGGCGGGCATTTAACTCATGGATCACCGGTTAACCTTTCGGGTAAGCTTTACCATGCTGTATCCTACAGCGTGAAAGAGGATACGGGTCTTGTTGACTATGACCAGATGGAGGAAATAGCTAAAAAAGAGAAACCTAAGCTAATTATTGGCGGGGCATCAGCCTATTCCCGTGACTGGGATTATAAACGCATGCGGGAAATCGCTGATGATGTAGGTGCCATTTTCATGGTGGATATGGCTCATCCTGCGGGCCTGATTGCAGCCGGTTTGCTTGAAAATCCACTGGAATATGCCCATATTGTTACGTCAACAACCCATAAAACCCTGCGGGGACCCAGAGGAGGTATTATACTGATGGGCAAAAACTTTGAAAATCCCTGGGGAATAACAACCAAAAAAGGCACTGTGAGAAAAATGTCAGGCCTGCTGAACTCAGCGGTATTTCCCGGTACTCAGGGTGGTCCTTTGGAGCACGTCATTGCTTCGAAGGCAGTGGGATTTGCAGAGGCTCTTGAACCGGAATTCAAGGATTATCAGCAGCAGGTTCAGAAGAATGCCCGCGTAATGGCAGAACAATTCGATGAGAAAGGATATAAGGTGATTTCCGGTGGAACGGATAACCACTCCATGTTGATTGATCTGCGAACAAAAGTTCCCGATGTAAGCGGAAAAGATGTGGAAGATGCGCTTATTAAGGCAGACATTACCATTAATAAGAATATGGTTCCGTTTGACTCCAGGCCACCGTTGAAAACCTCCGGCATGCGGCTGGGAACTGCTGCAATAACTACACGGGGGATCAAGGAAGATAAGATCAAACTGGTGGTGGAATATATTGACGATATCATTACCAATATTGAGGATGGAAATGTGATCCAGGATATCAAATGGAAGGTTCATGAAACGATGAATCAGTATCCGTTGTTTGCCTATTAAAAAAGGGGTTGGATTGTTGTATTATTAAGGGGGTTAGTTGGTAACCCCCTTTTTAAATGGTATTTATTGGTTATATAGTGTCTGTCAGTCTAAAATGCTTTGAATTTATTTGAATATGGAGTGGTATCTCGTTCTTGCCGTAATCGGAGTAGGTTTTTTTGCCGGATTCATCAATACCCTTGCCGGTAGCGGGTCTCTGTTAACCCTTCCTATGCTCATGTTTTTGGGATTGCCTGCCAATGTGGCCAATGGAACCAACCGGATTGCGATTTTTCTGCAGAATGTGGTTGGAGTAAGCAGTTTCCGGCAACAAAAAGTATTGAATGTTCGGATGGGATTATGGCTTGCACTGCCGGCTGTAGCCGGTTCTTTGCTGGGTGCCCAGATTGCAATTGGGCTTGAAGAATCGGTTATGGAGCGGGTCATTGGAATTTTACTGATCGCCATGTTCTTTCTGATCCTTTACAAGCCTGCTCAATGGGTAAAAGATCAGGCCGGACTTGTAAGGTCAAAACCCACCATGCTTCAGTTTATCATCTTTTTTTTAATTGGCATATACGGAGGATTTATTCAGGCCGGGGTTGGGATTTTTCTTCTGGCCGGTCTGGTACTTGGAGCCGGCCTTGATGTAGTGAAGGCCAATGCCATAAAATTGCTGATCATATTGATTTATACTCCTTTTGCCCTGGCTATTTTTTTCATGAACGATCAGGTTAACTGGAAGATAGGGCTGATTCTGGCCCTCGGGAATATGCTTGGTGCTTTTGTAGCATCCAGATTTGCCGTATCATGGGGTGCCAGATATGTGCGATATATACTGCTTGTGGTAATTTTTGGATCTGCATTGAAGCTGCTTGGGGTATTTGGTTTTATCTAATTTATAGCCTATCTTTAAAGAAGAAACTATACTAGAAAACAACTTATTATCTGTAAATTATAAAAATGCACCAGCCCAATGCGCCTATCTAAAGTCTCCGTTTCTCAAAAAACCAGGAGGTTGAAAACAACTGTTTTTGTTTCGCTTTTATTCATGAGTATTATAACTCAGGGTATCGCCCAGTCTGATAAGACGGAGATATTTGTCTCACCTCAGGGCAGCGATACCTATTCAGGTACTGAAGCCAAACCTTTCAGAACCCTTGAGCAAGCCCGTGATGCCGCACGCAGTATCAATCGTGAAAAAAAGGTAATTATCTCGTTAAGAGGTGGCATTTATGCACGAGATAAAGTCTTTGAGCTGACTACTGAGGATTCGGGAAATGAAAGAAATCCGATCGTTTACCGTGGATATCCCGGAGAAGATGTCCGGATTATTGGAGGCAAGGCTGTATCAGATTGGGAAAAGGTATCTGATAAAGCGGTTCTGGAGCTTCTCCCGTCTGAGGCCCGTGATCAGGTAGTTCGGGCCGACCTGAAATCACTTGATATTAATAATTATGGACAGGTAAAAGACGACGGGCTAGAGCTATTTTTTCAGGAAAAGCCTATGACTTTAGCACGGGGACCTAACGAGGGCTTTATGAAGATCACCGGTCTTGTGGAACCGGGCACACGCAATGTACATGGAATAGAAGGAAGCAAAACCGGTAAATTCATGTACGAAGGCGAACGGCCTGAACGCTGGATAGGAGAAAAGGATGCCTGGGTTCATGGCTACTGGTTCTGGGATTGGTCCGATCAGCGTCATGCAATAAAATCTTTAGATACTGCCAAACAGATCATCTCCGTAGAACCTCCTTATCACAACTATGGATATCGAGTGGGGCAGTGGTTTTATGGATTTAATATCCTGGCGGAGCTTGACCGGCCAGGCGAATATTATGTGGACCGGGAGGAGGGGATGCTCTATTTTTGGCCGCCCGCGAGCATTGATAGCGGGGATGCGGTGGTTTCTTTAATTCCAGGCCTGATAGAAACCAATGATGTTTCCCATGTGCGGGTTAGGGGAGTTACACTTGAAGCCTGCCGGGAAACGGCTGTTGTAATACATGGAGGAACTCAAAACCATATCATTGACTGTATTATCAGAAATGTTGGAGATTATGCCGTCCAAATTTCAGATGCTACTGAAAGTGGTGTTTACGGCTCTGAGATATACGGGACCGGTGAAGGAGGTGTTTCTCTGAATGGTGGAAGCCGCAAAACCCTTACTCCCGCCAATCTATATGTTTATAATACACATATTCACCATTACGCCCGATGGAACCGCATGTATACTCCTGCTGTCAGCCTTAGCGGAGTAGGTAACCTTATTGCCCACAATCATTTTCACCATGCTCCCCATATGGCCATTGGTTTTAGCGGAAACAACCACATCATTGAATTTAACGAGATCCATGATGTTTGCCTCGAATCCAATGATGCAGGAGCCATTTATGCAGGCAGGGACTGGACGATGCGCGGCACGGTGATTCGCCACAACTACCTTCATGATATTAATGGATTCAAGTCTGAGGGTGCAGTGGGAGTGTATCTGGATGACATGTTCTGTGGCACCAGGATATCCGGTAATGTGTTCTATAATGTGACACGCGCTGCATTTATCGGGGGTGGTAGAGATAATGTGGTTGAGAATAACATCTTTGTGAACTGTCGGAATGCCATGCACATGGATGCCCGTGCACTGGGCTGGGCAAGCTACCATGTGAATACCACGATGAAGGAACGTCTAAATGCCATGCCCTATCAATCTGAAATATGGCGCAAGCACTATCCCGGGCTTGTGGATATTCTCGAGGATGAACCGGCCGCTCCCAAAGGAAATATAGTCCGGCAAAATATCTTTGTGGGAAAGAACTGGAACGATATTAATGAAAAGGCCAGGCAATACCTTCTTTTTAAGGATAATCTTGTCAACAAGGATCCCCATTTTGTGGGCAAACCACCGGAGAATTTCCAGTTGGATGATGATTCTCCAGCCTATGAGCTTGGATTTGAACCGATCCCCTTAGAAAGTATCGGTATAGAAGCGGATAAGTATCCGGAGTACCTTCAGTCAAAATAATTTTATTGGTATTTAGGTAATTATGGTGAGCGTGGGTTAAATAAATGGTAGAATAATTGAGCTAAATATTTCTGTTTACATTCTCTGCTTTAAAGGATAGCATCAGCAACACAAACACGATGCCCAGACAAATGAATGCACTGGCCGTGTAACGACCGGTAAGGTCATGCGACAGACTAAAAAAATAAGGGCCGATAGAACTGGCCACAACTGACCATCCCAGAACATAACCGGAAATAGAGCCAAGATGGCCTATCCCAAAGAAGCGTGGCCAGGTAACATTCGAAATGACACTGAACAGGCCCATTGAAATTCCATAACCTATGATAACAAGCCAATATCCTACAGGTAACGGTTTTAGTAGAACTATTGACAGAAGGAGGAGTAACAAACCGCTCAGATGTGCCATTAAAAGATATTTAAGTTTGGTAAAATCACTCAACCAGCTACTGCTAAAGTTCAATACGACGGATATAATGGAACCGGGAAGAAAAACAGAAACGGCTTTTTCCTGACTCAAGTCTGCTACCTCAAAAATTGATGCAATATGAAAGGTTAACGCGGTAATGACCAGTGCATGTATAGCAAGGGAGAGATTGAACACCCAGAATGAATAGGTTCTGATTGCCTCCTTTAAGGTGAAATCTTTTAACCTGGGCGTAGATTTTGATTTCTCTTTGGCCAGATACTTTTTTGTGCCGTCAACGTTACAATTGCATTGTTCCGGATTGTCCCTGTAAAATACGAAAACCAACAGCGGAAACCCCACACCCGCGATAAGTGCGGTAATCAGCCAGGTATCCCTCCAGCCTACTGCATTGATGCCCTCGTTGAATATCTGGGGTGACAGGGAAAAGGAAAATGCAACAAATACGCCCAGAAAACCATTGGCCAGCCCCCTGCGGTTCTCGAACCACTTCATCACCATGTTCCTGCTGGTCATGGTAAGTACGCCCTGGCCAAAAAATCGAAGGGTGAAAAATCCAATAACACAGAGTATAATCGTAATGATGGTCTTATTGAGCACCGGCAATGCCTGGCTGATTGAACTGGCTATAAAATTCAGATGGGTTAAATATACCAGTACAATTCCAATCATTACGGCAGCCAATATGGCAATGATCCTTGCCCCGTATATATCATAAAGTTTACCGGCCCTTCCGATAATAAGCCCGCTGACAAGTGTTCCGCCCATGTATGCCATGCTAAGCTGGTTTCTCGTCAGTCCGTAATCTTCTATTAGATAATCGGTAAAGGCCGAAACACCAAGAGTCTGCCCCGGTACACTCATCACAAAACCAATGATGCCTACAAAAAGTACCATCCAGGCATACGGAAAAGGAAACCTGGAGGGGTCAAACGGCACTCCCGGCTTGATATATTCTTTTCTCATACAATATGCATTTGGCTCTGCAAAGAAAACAAAAGATCAGAATCCGGATAATTTTATTGGGGAAAAGTTTTTGTAATACATTCCAGCTATAGAAAAGACAAAAAAGTGTTTTTTCAGGATAATTTGAATATTACGGTGAGTAGAACCAGGATGGCAAACCCGATGTTCATAAAGGTAAACAGAGTAGATAGATAAATGGTTATTGTTAAATTTTTGGAACACAGATGACACGGATCGGACGGATTTACACTGATTAATATAATCCGTGTTTATCCGTATAATCCGTGTCATCTGTGTTCTAATATTTATTCACTACTATTTTCGTCTTACCGTCTTTCCATTTTCTCGTTCTTTCGTTCTTTCGTGCTCTCGTTCTTTTCGCTCCCTCGCCCCC
The DNA here is from genome assembly GCA_018334875.1 of Bacteroidales bacterium. NCBI lineage: Bacteria > Pseudomonadati > Bacteroidota > Bacteroidia > Bacteroidales > Bacteroidales bacterium. The sequence continues at coordinate 17,808 of JAGXLC010000033.1, forward strand.
TTGCGCTATCGTTCTTTCGTTATAGGTCAAGATACGCATCAATATTCCTTGCTGCCAGTATACCTGAATATATAGCTGTTACGACAAGATTTGCTCCCTCCGTTGCATCGCCCGCAACAAACACTTTGTCGACCGAGGTTTGCTGCATATCCTCTCTTTTAACATTTCCACGCTCATCGTATTCTACATTCAGGCTGTTCAATAAACCTTCATGGACGGGATGGACAAAACCCATAGCCAGCAGTACCAGATCGGCCTTAATGGTTCTTTTGCTCGATTCAATTTCTTTCATCTGCATCCGGCCATTTTTATCCTTTTGCCAGGTAATATCGACAATTTCGATTTCTTTCACCCTGTTATCCGAGCCGATAAATCTTTTGCTGGCCACGCTCCATATACGTTGACAGCCTTCTTCATGGGACGATGAGGTCTTTAGAGTTTTTTGCGGCCAGGGCCAGTTGGGATTGGAACCCTTATTATCCGGTGGTTTGGGTAAAATTTCCAACTGGGTAATGCTTTGGGCTCCCTGGCGGTTTGCTGTGCCCACACAATCGGAGCCTGTATCTCCTCCGCCTATGACAACCACATGTTTGTTTTTGGCATGGATTGCAGTCTCCCCGTTTGATGGATGTTTTCGCGCCAACCTGTTTTGATTGGAAAGAAAATCCATGGCAAAGTAAATACCTTGCAGTTCGCGCCCGGGTATCTTCAGATCTCTGGGCTCCCGGGCACCTAAAGCCAGGCAGATGGCATCAAATGAATGCAGCAAATCCCTGGCAGAGATATCTTTCCCCACTTCCACACTTGTACGGAATGAAATACCTTCCTGTTCCAGTAGGTTCAATCTGCGGTCAATTATCTTTTTGTTCAGCTTAAAGTCGGGTATTCCGTAACGTAAAAGACCTCCTGCCGCATCATCCTTTTCAAATACTTCTACCCGGTATCCTATGCGATTGAGTCTGGCAGCAGCAGATAATCCTGCAGGACCGGATCCGATGACGGCCACTTTTTTATTTCTACGGAGCAAAGGCGGGCGGGGTTTGATAAGTCCGTCCGCAAATGCACGTTCTACTATCGAGGCTTCGTTTTCACGGATGGTGACCGAATCGTCATTAATGGCTAGTGTACAACTGATTTCACAGGGAGCAGGGCAAACCCTTCCGGTGAATTCTGGAAAGTCGTTCGTTGCATGAAGTATATCACTGGCTTCTTGCCAGTCACCCCGATAAATGGCGTCCTGCCAGTCGGGTATATTGCTATGCACCGGGCAGGCCCAGTGGCAAAACGGAACTCCGCAATCCATACACCTGGAAGCCTGTAGTTTACGGTCTTCAGTGTTTAATGTCTGTTCCACTTCTCCATAATCATGAATGCGGTCATGTATGGGCCGGTTTCCGGCTTCTTTCCTTCTTATTTTGATGAATCCTTTTGGGTCTCCCATGGC
>JAGXLC010000033.1:19572-26051 GCA_018334875.1 Bacteroidales bacterium
AGATACTTATTAATCTTCTGGTTCAGTTCCTGTAGTTTCTTCTCTTCTATGTATCGTTTGTATTCAAAAGGAATTACCTTGATGAAGTTCTTCAGGCTTTCCTCCCAGTTATTGAGAATCTGGTCTGCGAGCTTGCTGCCGGTGTATTGATAATGGTTCCGGATCAGTTGTTTTAAGGTGATGAGGTCATCAAAATCCTCAATGATTTCCAGGTTGACCATTTCCATATTGCAGAAATAATCCAGGTTCCCTTTGGGGTTATATACATAGGCTACTCCACCGCTCATTCCGGCGGCCATATTTCTACCTACCTCTCCAAGCACAACTGCCACTCCACCTGTCATGTATTCGCAGCAATGGTCTCCTGCTCCTTCCACTACTGCAGTAGCCCCGCTGTTTCGCACACAGAAACGTTCCCCGCACAGTCCGTTGATGTAAACTTCTCCTCCTGTGGCTCCGTAAAGTGTGGTGTTTCCGATTATAATATTTTTAGCAGGATCAAAGGCAGCATCATCGGCAGCTTTCACAATGATTTTACCCCCGGATAGGCCTTTTCCCATGTAATCATTGGACTGGCCTTCCAGCTTAAAGGTAATACCGGATTTGAGAAAAGCTCCGAAGCTCTGACCGGCTGAACCTTTGAAGTTACATTGTATGGTATCGTCATGAAGTCCTTTTTCCCCGTAAATTTTATCTACCTTATAGGAAAGCATGGCCCCTGTGGCACGGTCGGTGTTTTTTATTTCATGGCTTATGTGTACAGGGTTTTCTGAACGCAATGCAGGCCCGGCTTCCTCTATGAGTCGGCGATCCAGAAGATCATCCGGGAGCGGTTTCTGGCTTACTGTTTTACGTATCCCGAATTGCTTACCTTCCGGGGGAAAGTGGGTGACATCTTCCAGTGATATGTTTCTAAGCTTCCAGTGATCGATTTCCTTTCGCTGAAAAAGCAGATCGGCTCTTCCTATGATGTCTTCCATCTTTGTAAAGCCCAGTTCCGCCAGGTAATGCCTGATCTCTTCAGCCAGGAACCTGAAATATCGAATAACATGTTCCGGGCGGCCTGTGAAGCGTTCCCTTAATTTGGGATCTTGTGTGCAAACGCCTACCGAGCAGGTATTCAGGTTACATTTTCTCAGTAATATGCATCCCATGGTTACTAATGCTCCGGTGGCGAAGCCATACTCTTCGGCTCCCAATAATGCTGCGGTAACCACGTCCCGCCCTGTTTTGAGCTGACCGTCGGTATACAGCACCACCCGGTCTCTGAGGTTATTTTTAACAAGTGTTTGCTGGGTTTCCGATAAACCAAGTTCCATAGGTAATCCGGCATGCAGGATGGAACTCAGCGGACTGGCTCCTGTTCCGCCTTCGGCACCACTTATGGCAATCGAATCGGCACCGCCTTTGGCTACGCCCGCTGCTACCGTACCTACCCCAAACTCAGAAACCAGTTTTACGTTGATCTTTGCCTCCGGATTGACATTTTTCAGATCGAAGATGAGTTGGGCCAGGTCTTCAATGGAATAAATGTCGTGATGGGGTGGAGGAGAGATCAGTGTAATGCCCGGAGTGGAATTCCGGGTTTTGGCAATAACACTGTCAACTTTGGTTCCCGGCAACTGGCCTCCTTCTCCGGGCTTTGATCCCTGTGCTATCTTGATTTGTATCTCCTCGGCATTTACCAGATAATGGGTAGTAACTCCAAAACGTCCGGAGGCAATCTGTTTGATGGCACTTCGTTTGTTTTCCCCGTTTAATGAAATCTGAAAACGGGCAGGGTCTTCACCTCCTTCGCCCGTGTTGCTTTTACCTCCTATGTAATTCATTGCGACGGCAAGGGTTTCATGGGCTTCCTTACTGAGGGAACCGAAAGACATGGCACCGGTAGTGAAGCGCTGCATAATGCTTTCAGCAGATTCCACTTTTTCAATATCGATGGGGTTTCGCCTGAAATCCAAAAAACCCCGCAAAAAGCTAGGTGCCTGTGTAAACCGGTCGGATGCCTCTGAAAATTTGCTATATAATTTTGGATCGTTTTTTCGTACTGCATGTTGAAGATAGCCTATGGTTTCCGGACTCCAGGCGTGATCTTCTGCCTCATACCGGTAATAGGAGGTACCCTGAAATTCTTTATTGAAATTGATCCTTTGATCGCTAAAAGCTTTGGCATGAGGAATTAGGTTTTCCCGGGCAATTTCATCCAGCCCAAGCCCTTCAATGGCAGAGGCTGTTCCTGTAAAATATGTACTGATAAATTCCTTATTCAATCCGATGGATTCAAAAAGCTGAGCTCCCCGGTAACTGCGTAGCGTAGAGGTCCCCATCTTTGACATGATCTTGAAGATGCCTTTCCGGATGGCTTTGGTATAATTGGCTTCTGCCGTATAATAATCCATCTGGACCTTCTGCTCCTTTACCAGTTGATCTATAACGGCAAATGCCATATAGGGATTGATGATGCTTGCCCCGTATCCGAATAGCAATGCAAAGTGCATCACTTCCCGTGGTTCGCCAGTTTCAATGACAATATCGATCTGAATCCGTTTTTGTTTTCTTATCAGATGATGATGAACTGCCGAAACAGCCAACAAAGAAGGAATAGGGGCTTTGTCTTTATTTATGCCCCAGTCGGATAGGATGATGTAGTCTTTGCCTTCGTCCACGGCTTGTTCTGCTTTGCTGCATATTGTATCCAGTCCTTTTTTAAGCCCTTGTGGACCAAGGTTGGCATCGAATAATATCGGTATGGTGGTTGTGAAAAATCCTTTGTATTTCAGGTTTTTTAATATCTCAAGGTATTTATTGGTGATCACCGGGTTGAGAAATTTGATCATCCTTGCATGATCCGGGATATCATTCAGCAGGTTTTTCTGATGCGAACCGATATACCCGGTAAGCGTCATGATCACCTCTTCCCGGATGGGATCGATGGCAGGGTTCGTGACCTGGGCAAAGTGCTGCCTGAAGTAATTGAAAAGGCGCTGAGGCATTTTTGAAGCCACGGCAAGCGGAGTGTCATTTCCCATGGATCCGACCGGTTCTTTTCCCTCACGTGCCATCGGACGTATGATGTTTTTCATCTCATCCAGGGTATACCCGAAGGTGAGCAGTATTTTATCATGATCATCTTTCAGGGCTACAGGTACTTTCCTGGCGAAGGGGATCTCATCCAGCGTGATCTCGTTTTCCTTAAGCCACTGTGCATAAGGTTTTTGATTGGCCAGTTCTTGTTTTACCTCCGGGTCGTAATGAATTCTTCCCTCATGGGTGTCCACCAAAAGAATTTTCCCCGGTCTCAGACGGCCTTTTTCCTTGACGTTTTTATCCGGTATGTCCAGTACACCTACTTCGGAACTCATGATCATCATGTCATCATCCGTGAGTATATAGCGGGAAGGCCTTAGTCCATTCCGGTCCAGCAAACCGCCGATGAACCTTCCGTCGGTGAACAGAACCGCTGCAGGCCCGTCCCAGGGTTCCATGAAGGTGGAATGGTATTCATAAAATGCTTTTACATTATCGGGAATGGGATTCCGGGTGTTCCATGACTCGGGGATGAGCATGGCCATGGCATGAGGAAGGGTTTTACCAGATTGTACGAGAAATTCCAGTGTGTTATCCAGTGCTGCCGAGTCACTTTTGTCGGGTTGTATAACAGGTAATACCTCGTTTATTTCATCTCCCAGCATATCGGACTTTAGCAATGAGGCGCGCGCATGCATCCAGTATTTGTTGCCCTGGACTGAATTGATCTCCCCGTTGTGGCAAAGCATCCGGAAAGGCTGGGCCAAATCCCATGTAGGGAAGGTGTTGGTGCTGTATCGGGAATGTACCAGGGCGATGGCACTTTTTGTATGCGGATCGGTCAGATCTTTATAAAATTTTTTCAACTGAAGGGAGGTGAATAACCCTTTATAAATAACCACCTTTGAGGAAAGGCTTACTACATAGAAACGTTCTTTATCTTTTAGGTCAGAGGCTTCAATGATTTTTTCCAGCTTTCTCCGAAGGATATAAAGTTTTCTTTCCAGTATTTCCTGAGAAAGATCTGCTTTGAGAAATACCTGGCTGATAATGGGTTGTTCCTGTTTTGCCAGGTCGCCTATTTCATCTGAATTTACCGGTACTTCCCGGGTTTGGATGAACTCCAGCCCCAGCCCTTCTGCCAGCTCTTTTAGCTGATTCAGACAGTATTGGGCTTCCTTTTCGATCTGTGGTAAAAAGAGTATGCCGGTTCCGAATTTCCCCTCTTCAGGAAGTTCTATGCCTTGGTTTACATAATATTCCCGTGGAATTTGGATGGTGATGCCGGCTCCGTCACCGGTATTGCTGTCTGCTCCTTCCGCCCCTCTGTGACGAAGATTGGCAAGTACTTCCAAACCTTTTTCAACAATACCGTGAGATTTCTCGCCCCTTACGTGGGCTACAAAACCAATTCCACAATTATCCCGCTCATTCTGACGGTTATACAGACCGATGTTCTGAGGTAAGTAAGCCATAAGTTTTTGTTTTTTATACACGTAATTGGACCTCTTTCTCCTACAGACAGATTATTGATTTAATCCATTTATAAGAGAACAATTTCCTCTGTTTATTTGAAGGGGAGGTCTCCTGCCTGACCGGAGATTACATTTAAATTAGCTTGTAAAAGTAAAAAGAATATGTTAAAAAGCATAATGATATGGTTGAAAAATCAGATGTATCGATCCGGTATCAGAAAAAATATAACTTTTTGCCATCATGAGTCCGGTCTGATGGATTTTTACTGCCACCAAACCAGCCCTGCAGGCAGGACTGGTTGGTGGCAGTTTTTTATTTAATCCTTCTCTGAGATGATCTTAGTTGTCATAATACAGGAAAAATTCATAAGGATGAGGTCTCGATGCAAGTTCATTCAGCTCATTTTCCTTTTTGTATTTAACATAATTTGTTATTAAATCATCTGTAAACACATCGCCTTTGGTAAGGTACTCATAGTCTTTCTCAAGAGCCTCCAGGGCTTCATCCAGGGAACCGGGAACCTTGGGCACTTTTGCCAGCTCCTCAGGGTTCATGGAATAGATGTCTTTATCCAATGCCTTTCCCGGGTCGATTTTGTTCTCAATACCATCCAGCGTTGCCATAAGCATGGCCGTGAACATCAGGTAACCGTTTGCCGTGGGATCGGGGCACCGGAATTCAAAACGTTTGGCTTTCGGAGATTTTGAATACATCGGTATCCTGACGGCAGCAGAGCGGTTACGCTGTGAATAGGCCAGGTTTACCGGTGCTTCAAACCCGGGCACCAGTCGTCGGTACGAATTGGTTGTGGGCGCTGCAAAAGCAAGTAGAGAAGCTGCATGTTTCAGCACGCCTCCCATGCCGTAAACCGCTTCCTGCGAAAGCCCTGCATATTTATCACCGGCAAACATCGGCTTCCCTTCTTTCCATAAAGACAGATGGGTGTGCATGCCGCTGCCATTGTCCTGGAATATGGGTTTTGGCATAAACGTCACAGTTTTGTTGTGTGTTTTGGCTACGTTTTTAACCACATATTTGAACCACATGAACTGATCGGCCATGGTAAGCAGATCGGCAAATTTCATATCGATCTCGGACTGTCCGCCTGTGCCTACCTCATGATGGTGGGCTTCAATGACAAGTCCCAGTTTCCTTAGCACATCCACCATTTCACCACGCATATCGTGGTAGGTATCTGTTGGGCTTACCGGAAAATAGCCTCCCTTGTAACTGGGTTTATAACCCAGGTTAGGCTCTTCGATGCGATTGGTATTCCATGCTCCTTCATTGGAATCTATCTGATACATACCCAGGTTTTGTCTCTGATCGTAACGGATTTCATCGAAAATGAAAAACTCAGGCTCCGGTCCGATGAAACAGGTATCTCCCAATCCGGATTTTTTCAGGTATTCAATCCCTTTCTGGGCAACATACCTCGGATCCCTCGTGTAAGGCTTCAAAGATACCGGATCATACACATCGGCAATAACGCTTACTGTAGGCTTTGCAAAAAACGGATCCATTTTCGCTGTGGATGGATCGGGAATGGCAACCATATCCGACATATGGATGTCCTGCCAGCCTCTTATGGATGATCCGTCAAATCCTACTCCTTCTTTAAAGGTGTCTTCATCCCATGTATCCACGGGAAAAGTACAGTGTTGCCAGGAACCGAGCAGGTCGGTGAATTTGAGATCAACCATTTCGGCTCCGTTCTCTTTGGCAAAATTAAAAAACTCAGTTGGTGTCATACGCTTTAGATTTAAATGGTTTATATAATGGTTCTTTTTATCGATTTTTAAAGAAGTACCCCTAAATTTTCAAGGGTGATCTTTGCAAATATATACATATTTTTAAAATGCCCCAAATATTAAAAGGGATAATTTCAAAAATTGTTCAAAATTTTCTAAATAATCTTTGAAATTTTATGGGATTATCAGAAATTTTTTTGTTAATGTCTGCTGTAGGTAGGTTTA
>JAGXLC010000034.1 GCA_018334875.1 Bacteroidales bacterium
ATGGCGTGTCTTATTGATTGATATGAAGGAGATTAATCTAGCATATACCTGTGAATATGAGCCGACGGAAAGAAGAGAAGAAGAGAAAAGGAGAAGACGGGAAGACGAGTGGGGGGAGGATAAGAATCCTGAGTAATATGAAGCAAGTAGTCAGTATGCACCAGGCAGTGGGCAGCCATATAGCTACAGGTAAAGCAGTAGAGACGCAATGCTTGCGTCTCGGGGATTGGGGACACGGTTGCACAACAGAAAGATTGCACGAAGGAATGAGACGACGAGATAAATAGAAGTGAGATGTGTGTAGAGACTAGACGTGTCTCATCGTTTGATATAAAGGAGATGTACGTGAAGACAGGAGCAGGAGGAGATGGGAGATGGGAGATTGGTTATGCAGGCCAAAACCTTGAGAGGAATGGAAAAAACAGGTGACAACCATTCCGGGACAATGTCCTGAAACATTTTACATACATGAAACACTTCCAGGACACTGGCAGGAATAATAAAACCTATGTGAAATACCTTCAGGACACCGGCAGGAATAGTAAAAATATATGAAAACTATCCCTGCCACCGGCGGGAATAGTATAACATATATGAAAACTATCCCTCCACCGGCAGGAATAGTAAAAATATATGGAAACTATCCCTGCCACCGGCGGGAATAATATAACATATGTAAAAACTATCTATGACGTTGGAAGGAATAGTACAACATGCATAAAAGATATCCATGACAATGTCATGAATAGTAAATCATGATAAAATTATTCCAGGACACTGGCGGGAACAGTATAACATGTATTAAATACTTCCAGGGCAAGGGCATGAAGTATAAACATGATGTGTAACACTTTATCGACGATGTCTGGGAATGAAAACATATATGTAAAAAACTCCTGAGAAAGTCAAGAGTACATAAATTTATATGTAATAAACTCTCAACCATAGTCTTTCCCAACTTTCAAACCCTCAAAACCTCCGAACGTTCAAACTCTTCGATTTGATGACCACCAATGAAAAGTAATGACTATTATATTTATCCGTCAGCCTTAGCTTTTTGCTTGCCCTCTGCCAACTGCCCATTGCCAACTGATTTACCAAACTCCTGTCAAACTCCCCAATGACCACAGAATAACTATTGAATGTCTCTGCCAACTTTACTCTTTCCAACCTTCAAACCTTCAAACTCTTTGTCAAACTCCTGTCAAACATTTTATTGCAACCGAATGACTGTTGAATATCTCTGCCAAAACTGTAGCTTTCAGAGTTGCCCACTGCCAACTGCCCACTGCCAACTCTCTATAACCATCAAATATCCCCCTCATTTTTATATTTCTCAGCTTCCTGGTGGGCCCTCCGAAGCGGTTCCGGTATACGATAGCCGGTGGTGCAGTTCAGCACAATTTCACTGGCTTCCTCAATGCCAATCCTGTGACCCGGAGAAACAAAAAGCGGATTGGTATCATCCCGGCTTCGAAGGACATGTCCTATGAGGTTTCCGCTGGCATCCACCAGGTTGCTTCTGGCACCTTTCCAATTGCCAGGTTCTTTGTACTCTCCGGCTAACCAGGTTTTTGCCACCCCGATGGAAGGTTTGTCAAGAAGAAAACCGAGATGGGAGGCAATACCCACTCCCCTCGGGTGGGCAATTCCTTGTCCGTCGAAAAGAAACAGGTCAATGTCTTCTTCTATTTTTTCAAGGGTATCCATGATAAGGGGTCCTTCCCGGAAGCTTAACAGTCCCGGGATGTAAGGATACCCAATGAGATCTATTTCCTGGTAGGTTTTGATGTATTCCAGCCCGGGATAGTAGAACAGGGATATGGCAGAAAAACCGGTCAGGGGCTTTTGGCTGTATGCCACATCTATGCCTGCCACAATCTTAATCTTTTCAGGGCTACCCGAAATGATAAGCTGTGGGGCAATTTCAACCTGCTGTTCAACAGCCCTTTTAGGTGTTATGTTTTTTATCGGATATTTCATATTTTCTTCTGCTTTGTACAACTCAACACCATCGAATCCAATATGTTCATCCAAAGTCATATTAGCCAGTTGGTCCTCTTTTTATGGCCAAAATTTAGCTTAATCCTTTCTTAAAATTAAACGTATTGGACGGCTGAATCTGTTCTGATTGGCGGAGTTTTTGCAGGATGGTATGAAATCGTTTGTCCGAGGGCTTTTCGTATGTAAGATCGATCAGGTACCGGCCAAATCCCCTGGCATCGAGTTTGTTTTTGTGTTGGGTGAGAGAAACCGGCTCTCCGGGCACAATGATGGTCATACCATTCTTTCTGATTCTTTTGAAGGAATAATTTTTATCATCTTTGAAGGTATGATCCTTATCCCTTATATGTACCGGCATTCTGGAATAGAAGAGTTCCGGATAAAAATACACCGGGATGATGCCTTTTTTATTATGGTGTTCAAAAAGGTTGTCAAGGTCATTTTCCAATGGGTAACAGAAGAGTTTGATGTTCTCTTTCCTGAGAAAGTGAATGGCCGCATCGTTGAATACATATACATTCTCATTGGCAGCTATAGTCGAATGCTCAGGAAGGATCAGTTTTTGTGAAAGATGACTGATCATAAAATTCCGGTATCCCTGCTTCCCATATTTTTTGAATAATGAACGGTAGAATGCTATCTTGCCCTCCGGTATGATTTTGGGCAGTTCGAAAAATATTTTGTGGGCATTTTTCTTAATGAGAAAGGCATTGACATCGAGTTCTTTCCACTCATTTTCCGCCAGGTTGATGATGATGTTATCTACTTCCTGAAAGGGTATCTTCTTCAGCCACTTTATGCTGTCAATGCGCACAAATAGCTGTGTTTTCTTCACTTGGCCGGGTTTGGCGAGTGACTGAAGGATGTTTTGTTTGCGATTAGCCGGTAAGCTTGTCATGATCTCCTTGCCGCTTGTGGTGAACTTGTCGGAGAATTTCTTTTGCCTGAGATTGGCCAGGTAAACCAGATCGCCTTTTTGTATTTCCCCGGATTGGGAATGTATAATAACCTTCTCGTCCCAATCCTTTTCAAAAGATTTTACCTTCAAGGCCTTCCTGTTTTCTCCTTTGGGCGACCGGATCCACAGTCTGTTGCCCTGACGAATGGGCTCGTTGGTTTGAAGGATAAAGCCCTTTTGAGTCAGCTCTTCTACTGTTCCCAGGAAAATGCCTGTTGACGGATTTTCTGTAAGGGCTCCGTTTACATCTCCGCCCAGATAATAAGCGGTTTTCTCCCTTCCCGTATCGTATATCAGAAGCTGAGCGGCTTCGTCAATCCTTTCCGGGTGATCAATGGCCATACGGTAAGCCCTGGCAACCTGATATACGTATTCGGCCGATTTTAACCGTCCTTCCACTTTGAGGGAGGAAATCCCCAGATCCATGATTTCAGGAATGTGGTCAATCAACTGGTTATCCTTAAGGCTGAAAAGATATTTCTTTTGGTTTTGGTCGTGATACATCCGCCGGCAGGGTTGCATGCACTTACCGCGATTGGCGCTCATGCCACCCAGGTAGCTGCTGAAAAGGCACATTCCGGAGAAAGAATAGCACAATGCCCCGTGTATGAACAGCTCAATCTGAATGTTGCTTTTTTCCCGTATAGCAGCCAGTTCCCGTTTAGTCAGTTCCCGGGCGAATATCACCCGTTCAAAGCCTAGTTTTTCAGAAAACATTCCTCCCGGGGCATTGTGATTACCCATTTGAGTACTGGCATGGAGCTTCAGGTTGCTGAAGTGGTTCCTGATCAGGTAATACAATCCCCAATCCTGCATGATCACAGCCGATATATCGGTTTGGGAAACCGCATGGAGAATATCAAGCAATTCAGGAAGCTCTTTGTTTTTGATAACGGTATTAAGGGTAAGGTAAACTTTTATGTTGTGTTTACCCGCTTCAGCAAGCAGGGCCTGAAGCTGCGGGATGGTAAAGTTATCAGCTCTTTCCCGGGCATTGAACTGTTTCAGCCCAAGATAAACCGCATCCGCTCCATCCTCCACAGCGGCATGGAACATCTCTGCATTGCCTGCAGGAAGCAGCAGTTCAGGTTTATTCATTCCTTACCTTTTCTTCACACGTAGGACAAACTTTTTTTTGAAATGCTTTGATAATACAATTTTCTTTCAGGATATCATTTCGATCAGCTCCCGGGCTGCAATTTCCGGACCCTTTTGTTCCATGCCTTGTATGCCCAACTGGGTGCGTATCTGGCCTACAAAGACTTCCTGCTGATAGAAATAGTTGAAATATTTTTCGGCAATTTGGTCGTGCTCTTCTTTATACTGAACCGGCCCGAATATGTTGGCGAAATAACTGCTTACTAGGCCGGTAGAAGTTGTGGTGCCCTTGCTCATGACATTGCCTTCACTGAAAATGTCCAGTGCCTTTTTTGCATCGGGAATTCTTTCAATTATCGGTTTATCATCTGTGACCGCTTCATAGTTATTGGCATAGAAGATATAATCTATCTTGGTGCCTTTGACTACCGTTTCGTAAAAAGTTACCGGCAGAATGATCCTGGCGTTGGTCAGATGGGCATTCATCAGAATGGAGCGGTCGATCTGCCCGAAGGCATAACCGGGCTGGAGATCATCGAGCCGCAGGAAAGCTCCTATCTCAGTGCCAATTCCTCTGACAGTGCCGTCATGCTCGATTTCAATGCTTCCCATGTCATCTGCTATAATGGTGGTTTCACTTATGAGGTCTCCGCCGAGCTGTTTATAAGCTTCCAGTGTTTCGGATTTTCCTGCTCCGGTGTCTCCGATCATTAGGATTGAAGCTCTCTTTCCGCTTTGAAGGGAAATTTCGACCAGCGAGCCATGAAAGGGCAATATCCCTTTCTTGATCTTGATAGAATTATGAAGGGTAAGAACCATCTTTTTCAGGTACCCAAAATATCCGAATTCGTCATCCCGGGGACAGGCTCCGATAAACATATCGTTTTCCTTATCCTCGTGGAATACTGTAGGCATTTCTGCCAGATCATCCAATGCGCCTTCTGAGACTCCGTAAAGATAGATGGCATCGGGTTTTCTGTTGAGGTCTTCTTTGGGGGCAATCTCAAAGAGGTTACACGCAGAAAAACCCAGTTCAAAGAATTTTTGGTGAAAATAAATGAAGATCAACAGGTCCCCCACCTTAGCCGGATAGCATAACCATTCATTTTGATTTAAAGTCACCAGTTCCAAGGGATTTTGCTTTATTTCAACAAACTGGCCTTTTCTTCTGTTCATGGGGGTTTTTAGAATTAAAGGCGGGTTCATCATAATCTGCCGAATCAGGGGAATGTCTTTAATGTTGTCAAACCTTGGATTGGAAGCAAAGAGCTCCCGGGCAGGGTAAGAAATACATGCGAATTCTGCGCCCGAATTCACCTGACGGTAGGTTCTCGGATGCTGGCTTATAATGTTTTCGGAAATATCCCGGTAAATTTTTCTTACCAGATGGGTAAGCCTTTCTACCGTTTCATCGAAAGTACGATAGGGCCGTTCATCCAGATTGTCGGATTGCGAGTCGCAAACTATATACCGTTCAAATTCACGCCAGTAATTGTATAAAAACTCCAGCACATTGTTTAGCTCGGTGGGGTGCCTCAATAACTTTTCTGCATCCGGACGGATATTTCTTACTATGGATATGTGGTTCTTGGAAAGGAGTTCCAACAGATCTATAATCTGCCTGATTTGTTCATCGGTGTGTTTTATCTCCAGTTTCTGCGTATAAATCGAATTTTTATCGTATAGTTTTTTGATTCCCTTGCTGACAATTTCATGGAAAAGCTTGCTGTGAATAACTTCTGATGAAGTATCACATAATCTCCCGTTGGTTCCAATAATGATTTTTCTGTTGATAATTTTGTAACTATTCATCTTTTATGGATTTATATAAAACAAACAAGCTATTGACATTCGCAGCTTTTATTGAGTAATGAGTCCCATTAAATACCCAAAAAATCTTTCAAAGTTATAAATTTGAAACAAACGTTATTCAATTTGGGCCTAATTTTAACTGATATGTTTTGAATTAGCCTTTCAAACGAGGTTTACGGCAGATAATTTGTAAATGTAAGACGCCTGCAGTAGGGTATCGAATCGGCGGCTCAGCGTTAAGAAGGGCTGTATCTAATGAACCGTCGGCAACTTCATTAAGATACAGCCCTCCCTGAATTTTTTTACAAATATTTGATCAGGCTTCTACCTCGGCTGTTCTGATCTCTTTAATAATTTCCGTCCCTCGGTAAATGGCCTTTTCATTTATGGGTATCAGGTGCTGATATCTTTCGGGAAGGGATTTTTTGAGACCTTCCACGGCATTTTCCAGTTTAACAATTGGCTTTACTTTCAGGAATCCCCCCATTACGATCATGTTAAAGGTTTTGTTTGTTTCCATCCTGGAAGCTTCAGCGGCTGCATCCACGCGATATATATTGATGTCTGTTCGCTGCGGATGTCTGGTAATTCCGTTGCCATCATAAATCAGGTAACCTCCTGGTTTTACATCCTTTTCAAATTTATCCATCGATTGTTGATTGAGTATGATGGCCGTATCGAACTTGCTCAGGATGGGGGAGCTTATTCTTTCGTCACTGATAATTACGGTTACATTGGCCGTACCTCCCCGCATTTCGGGGCCATAGGAGGGCATCCATGTAACTTCTTTTCCCTGAACAATACCGGCATAGCACAGAATTTTCCCCATAGAAAGCACTCCCTGTCCACCAAATCCGGCTATTATGATTTCTTCGTTCATTGTTCTGTGTTTTATTGTATTTTACCTTTAATCATTTTTGAGCATCCGGAGACTTCAGATCCCCGAGCGGATAAAACGGCAGCATATTTTCTTCCAGCCACTTGTTGGCATCGTTTGGAGACATTTTCCAGCCTGAATTGCAGTTAGAAACAATTTCTATAAACGAGAGTCCCATTTCCTGCTTTTGAAATTCAAAGGCTTTTTTAATGGCTTTTTTTGTTTTACGTACATAAGCGGGTTTATGAACCGCCTGTCTTGAAACAAAGCAAGTGCCCGGCAGTTCGGCTACCAGTTCGGTTATTTTTAAAGGGTTTCCCATTTGTTTCACATTTCTGCCGTAGGGGGTGGTGGAGGATTTCATATGTTCCAGTGTGGTTGGAGCCATCTGGCCTCCCGTCATTCCATATATTCCGTTGTTAATAAATATGATGGTAATGTTTTCACCCCTGTTGCAGGAATGAATGGTCTCTGCAGTACCTATGGCCGCCAAATCACCGTCTCCCTGGTAAGTGAAAACATATTTGTCCGGCATGGTTCTTTTGATCCCGGTCCCTACTGCCGGGGCCCTGCCATGTGCAGCCTCATGCATATCGATATCCATATAATGATAAGCCAATACCGAACAACCAACGGGTGCAATACCAATGGTTTTTTCCTGAATACCCAGCTCTTCAACAACTTCCATGAGAAGGCGGTGTACAACACCATGTCCGCAGCCAGGGCAGTAATGGAAAACATTGTCGGTTAATAGCTTGGTTCGGTCAAAAACCAGATTTTCTGTTTTAATAATATCTTCTTTTTTAACGTTTTGTTCAGCCATTTTATTCACCTCCTATAATTTTTTCTTTTAAAGCATTGAGAGCCTCTTCGGTTGAAGGTACGATACCTCCCATCCGGCCATACCATGCTACCGGTACTTTCCCTTCTACTGCCAGTCTGATATCCTCTACCATTTGTCCTGCGCTCATTTCTACAGAAAGTATCCCTTTTACCTGGTCGGCCAGTTCATTAAGCCGTTTGCCGGGAAAAGGAAACAGGGTAATGGGTCTGAGCAGTCCCAGCTTCAATCCCTCTTTCCTGGCTACTTGCACACTTTTTTGACAGATTCTTGCTGATGTGCCGTATGACACCATTAGGTATTCCGCGTCTTCGCACTGAAACTCTTCATAACGTACCTCCTTTTCTTCGATCTGTCTGTATTTTTCAATCAGCCTCATGTTGAACTCTTCCATCTTTGCTGATTCCAGTTTAAGAGAAGTGATGACGTTTTTCTCTCTGTCTTTTGTTTTGCCGGTTGTAGCCCACGGATATCGCTCCTTAATCTGTGCTTCAGTCAACCGGGGTTTCTCTTCACCAATTTCCACCTTTTCCATCATCTGGCCGATGGCACCATCGGATAGGATCATGGTAGGGTTTCTGTATTTGAAAGCCAGATCAAATCCCATCTCTACAAAATCATACATTTCCTGAACAGAAGAAGGGGCCAGTACAATCAAATGATAATCGCCGTGACCCCCACCTTTCACGCTTTGAAAATAATCCGACTGGGAAGGTTGTATGGTTCCCAGGCCCGGACCTCCCCGAACAACATTAAGAATCAGACAGGGAAGTTCTGCTCCTGCAATATAGGAGATTCCCTCCTGTTTGAGGCTAATACCGGGGCTTGATGAAGAAGTCATAACCTTTTTGCCACAACCTGCAGCGCCATAAACCATATTGATCGCAGCAATTTCGCTTTCTGCCTGAAGCAGGGTCATACCGGTTCTTTCTTCAGGCTTTTGGGCGGCAAGATATTCCATGACTTCCGATTGCGGAGTGATAGGATATCCGAAATAACCGTCGGCACCTGAGCGGATAGCTGCTTCAGCTATTGCTTCATTGCCTTTCATTAATCTTAGCTCTCCCATTATTTTGTGATTTTAATACTTTAACTATTGTTTGCCTATAAAGTCAAAGAGATTTGAAAGAGTCTCGTCTAGAATGTTCGCTGGCAAGGCTTGCGAGTTTTGAATGCCAGGAGTTTACTTGATGTAATCGACTGGCATGAAAAACGAGCGTAACGCAGCCAGCGGATATTATAGACAGACTCTAACTATACACTTACTTTCTTTCTATATACCCGGATTACGGCATCGGGGCATACCAAAGCACAGTTCATACATCCTGTACATGCCTCGGGATTTTTCATGTAGGCATAATGAAAACCCTTACCGTTGACTTCCTCTGCCAGGTCTATGACATCGAAAGGACAAGCAGGGAGGCACACCGCGCATCCTTTGCACCGCTCTGTATCAACAGTAATTTTTCCTGTAACTTTTGCCATTATATTGATTTTTTATGGTTTATACATATAATTTCATTTCAAAGATAATAATATTTTACTGAGAAATTTTGTCCCTGCTTTTAAACATAGCCTGTTCTATAACCCGCATTACAAATTCTAATAACATAAGGTTTATTTAAACTGACTTTAAATGATCTTCCTGAAATCTTTTTAATCGGTATTCCAGATCATCCATCTGATCAAGGCTTACCTGCGATACGCATGCCCTCAGGCCTTCAGTGCGCTCACTGCCTGTTATATCCAGGGTTATGGCGCTGATTCCATAATATATCAATTCGCCAAGCAATTCACTTCCCTCCATTCCCGGGAAGGAAAATGTGAAATAGAAACCGTCACTGACCGGCTGATCCTCATCTTTGGCATACACCAATTCAAATCCGTGTTTTCTGAAAAGTCGTTTCATGGCTTTTGCTCTTTCAGCATACTCCCGCACCCCTTCGACAAAGTTATAGCGTCCCTCGTTAACTGCTTTAAGTGTTTCCAGCAAACCATACTGGGCAGAATGATTCGCGCCTGCCGAAAGGCTGTAAAGTGCTCCATATATCATAGAATAGCCAAAACTTTCATTGGGAAAATAATGTTTTAATCCGGGAAAATCCTTGTTAAACAGGTAGTCCGATATGACCATCATTCCAATACGTTCTCCTGCCAGACTAAAAGATTTCGAGGAAGAAATGATCAGCACATAATTATCGGTATAGTTGGCCACAGTTGGCTGATAGGGTGGTTCGCCCGGTGTAGAGATGTCATGGCGAAAATCCATTCCAAAGTAGGCCAGATCTTCCAGAACTATTGCATTATACTTTGTGGCCAGTTCCCCGATTGTTTTCAATTCCTTCTCGTTGAGGCAAATCCACGAAGGATTGTTGGGATTCGAATACAGAATGGTTGATATATTCCCCTTTTTAAGATAGGATTCCAGTTTATCCCGGAGTTTGTCTCCCCGATAATTGTAAACGTCAAAGTTTTCATATTTCAATCCGAGTACTTTATGCTGATCTTTTTGTACCGGGAATCCGGGATCAATAAACAGTGTGGTGTCCTTATCGGGGTCCCTGCGTGACGACACCATAAACGCGGCAAAGGATGCCTGCATGGCTCCTACTGTAGGTAAACAACCTTCAGGTTGAACCGACAGGTTGAGGAAGTTCTTAATAAACCGGGATATTTCGTATTTGAGGGGTTCTATTCCGTCAATCATGGGATATTGGGATGCCACCCCATTTCTGAGTGCTGAAATTTCACCATCTATGGCTATTTTAGGTGGCTCCAGTCCGGGTACTCCCATCTCCATGCGAGTGAAGTGCTCGCCGGTTTCCTTTTCGATTTCATTCACCAGTTTCACGATTTCCCTTATGGACGCTTTTCCTACGGATTCAATCCCGCTTCTCCGGATCATCCTGTTGACGGTTTGGGAGTCGATAGGTGTTTGTTTGGTTGGGTTCATATATGATGTAATTTTTTTATTTTATAAAAATATATGCAATGAAAACCGCATGCAGGGACCTTCATAACAATAACATGATTAACGGGTTCAGTGATGCAAGTAAAGTTTGTGAATTTGGCATATAAATCAATTTGAAATTCAATTTTTTAATAAACTGCTACACTAATGAAAAAAAGACAGGTTTATTAGACCTGCCTTTCCTGATATTGAACGTTAAACAAACTGAGGTAAAATTTTATCCAGCCATTTACGGATTCTTTCATCGGTTAGATGGGCCTCAAAATCCTCATCAATCGGCAAACCAATAAATTTTCCCTCATATATTCCCTGAGATTCCTCAAAATCATATTCCTCTGTATTTACATATCCCACAATTTTTGCCTTACGGGGTAAAAGCTTTTCTGCCAGCGTACCCAATGCATCCGCAAAATGCCTGGGATAGGTGATGTGGTCTCCCAAACTGAACATGGCCACTACCTTATTCTGAAAATCCGTTTTGTCAAGCTCTATCCTGAACTGGTCCCAGTCACCCGGAGGAGCTTCTCCGTCCCAGGTTTCTTTTCCAACGGTAGAAATTCCAAATATAAGATTTGAATATTTGTTCAGATCTCTAAAAGTAGCATTTTTCACGGGAATCAAATCTACTTTATTCTCTCCGATTTGTTCAGCCACCTGATAGGCTACTTTTTCCGTTGAAGAACCCTCCGCTGGCCCGTAAAATATACCTATTGTTTTCATTTTGTTGATTTTCCCTTACTTGTTGCAAGTTACAATTCATATTCTTAAGTAAAGATTAAAATTGCGAAAAAATGACAATAAAAGCAATGAGAAATATCAGGTCTTATTTTTTTCGCTGCGGGTGAGTTTTTTCCGGTAATATCATTTTACTTACTGTTTTTCTATTCGTATCCTGGCATCCACAGCCGTTACATCTTTTTTACTGCCTAAAAGGGGGTTGATGTCCATTTCGGCAATTTCGGGTGCGTTTTCTACAAGGGCTGATATACGCATTATTGCCTCAGCAAATGCTTCTTCACTAACGCCTTCCTGCCCGCGGGTTCCCTGGATCATCCCGTAACCCTCAAGATTATGGATCATCTGTTTGGCTTCCTCCGGATCAATAGGAGCCAGTCCCCGGCTTATATCCTTTAATACTTCAATAAAAATGCCTCCGATTCCACATAGTACGATATGTCCGAATTTGTTTTCCTTTTTGGCTCCGATAAAAATTTCGGTGCCTTTTAACATGGGTTGTATTAAAATACCGGTAGCATCTCTGATGGAGATCATCCGGTCATACTCCTTTGCTGCTGTCTTTTTGTCGGTAATATTCAGAGCAATTCCGTTCACATCGGACTTATGGACCGGGCCTATCACCTTCATGACCACTGGAAAACCCAGGCGTTCTGCCTCATCAATTGCTTCTTTACGGCTGCTGACTGTGGCTTCGCCTGCCCTTTTTATTCCTGCTGCATCCAGTAATGCACGGACCTGATCGGGGTGGAGGTATCCGTTGTTTGTATCATCAACAATGGAGCGTATGAGTTCGGTGTTTATTCCGGATAGCTGCCTTTGCCCCGACGCAGGAGCAGGGGTGTTGAAGATTTTTCCAAGAGCCTGCCCGAATATTACCTCCTCGGGAAAATTGATCCTGCCATGGCTTATAAAATGTTCAATTTCATCTTTTGCATTGATTACAGATGGTAAGATGGGATATATGGGCTTTTCGCATTCCTCCATCTTTTGGTGGAGTATATCATAAACACCATGAACAGGGAGCAGTCCGGGACTACCGAAAATAACAGCCATCCCGTCTATGTGACTGAATTTTTCATAGCAGTAATCTATGATTTTTCCCAGTTGTTCTCCTGTGCCGGTCGCCAGAAAATCAATCGGATTGGCTACAGAAGAGCCAGGATGCAGTTCCTTGAGTAGTTCTTGGCTTTCAGGCCCTTTGATTGGGGGCACTTCCATTCCGTTATCCGCCAATACATCGGTGAGCATCACCGCAGGCCCACCTGCATGAGTTATGATGGCCAGATTATTACCTTTCAGTGGCGGATGCATGAAAATTGCAGCTACTGTGGCGAGTTCTTCACGTCCGTGACAGCGGACCACCCCTGCTTTTCTAAAGAGCGTTTCAACAGCGGCATCCGGGCTGGATAACGCACCGGTATGTGACGATGCAGCTCTGCTTCCGGCTTCCGAAGCACCTGCCTTAATGGCTGCTATCTTACAGCCTTTGTTGATAAGGGAAGCAGCATGTTTGAGCAGCATTTGAGGGTTTTGAATGCTCTCAATATAAAGGAGTTTTATTGTTGCGCTATTTTCAGGATCAAAGTTTTCATCCATGTATTTCAATATGTCTTCTACACCTATTTGAGCACTATTACCCACTGAATATACATTGGAGAATTTAAGGCCCTTGGGAATGGCTGATTCCATGATAAAAACCGCTGTAGCCCCCGAACCTGATATGAAATCTACGCCCTTAGGCTCCAGTTTCGGTATTGGTGTGGTAAAAACCCCATTATAATTTTGATTGAGGACTCCTATACAATTCGGTCCGATCAAAGTACCGTTGACGCTGTTGACAATATCCAGAATTTCATTTTCAAGGCGTGCCCCATCCTCGCTCTCCTCACCAAATCCTGCCGAAAGTATGATGAATGCCCTCGTTCCTTTTTCGTTTGCCAGTAAACGTGTAATATCCGGACAAAGCTTTGCCGCTACCGCAATAATAGCAAGATCAACTTGTGGCAGCTCCCCGGCATTTCTGTAGGATTTTATACCCTGAACCACGTCTTCTCTGGGATTGGAAACATAGAGTTTGCCACTGAAATCACCATCCAGAATGTTTTTCAGAACTTTGCCTCCTGGCTTTTGTATATTGTTAGACCCCCCTACAATAACAATGCTTTCAGGGTTGATTAATTTTTCGTTGATCATTATCGGAGATTTTTTAATATAAGTACCACAAAAGTAATAAAATGAAAAAAATAATGAATCATGTCTTGGAAGGGCGGCACTGATTTTTCATTTTTGCACCTCTTAAACGGAAGGGCTGTTCACTCACATAAAGTGGGAACAATAAGGCGTGCATAATGTTCATCAAATCACGATGTAACGTTTTTTCAAAATTAAGGACCAGCCCGTCTTACACTACATTATTCATAAATCCCTCTGATGAAGCGGGAAAGTGAAGTTCAATAGCGTCAGAAACCCGCATCCACTGATTTTTGCTGCAAGACAATGATTAAGATGCGGGTTCAATGGGGATTGATCTGAAAAGTTGTGCAGTTATATTATATTGTATTACAGAATTTTAATAACCTTGAACAAGAATTAATTATTTGTAAATAATTCGGGTTACAAATAATGGTTACCCCAACCCGGGGTGGGTGATATGGGCTATATAATAGTGAGGCATTTTATTTTCATCAAATTGAAGAGTTTTTTTTCTTTTTTTGTTATTGTTTACTAGTTTTGCTCCGCGGTTTTTTATGTTGAATCTGATAAAAAATAATTGGAAGTTATATGAATAGAGTTTTATTAGCCACTGGTGGAGGTGATTGTCCCGGACTGAATGCCGTTATACGGGCTGTGGTAAAAAGGGCCTCAAAAGAACGTGACTGGGAAGTTTTAGGAAGTGTGCAGGCATTTAATGGCATTTTGTGGGAACCCAGTGAAGTCAAAGTTTTGGACGAGCATACCGTCTCGGGGATTCATTTCAAGGGAGGTACGATCCTGGAAACCACAAATAAAGGTGGGCCTTTTGCGTGGCCCGTTAAGAACACTGACGGCACCTGGAGTGAAGTTGACCGGTCAGATGAAATGGTACGCAAATTACAATACATGGGTGTAGATGCCGTGATCAATATAGGTGGTGACGGTTCTCAAAGGATATCCCAGGCCCTGACTGAAAAAGGACTGAATGTTATCGGCGTTCCGAAAACGATTGATAATGACCTTGCTGTAACGGATTCGACCTTTGGTTACCAGACTGCAGTACAAATTGCCACTGAATCGGTGGATAAGCTTGTTACGACTGCTGCCAGCCATAACCGTATCTTTGTGCTGGAAGTTATGGGTCGTGATACAGGCTGGATTGCTTTGAATTCCTCAGTTGCCGGTGGTGCTGAAATTTGCCTTATTCCTGAGATTCCTTATGATGTGGATAAGGTAATGGAAAGAATCTATTCCAGGTTCAGAAAAGACAGGGGTTTTGTTATTATTGCGATTGCCGAAGGTGCTATGCCCAAACATGGTGATCAGTCCAAGGAAGAAACCGGGGAAGTAGGTTATGCCAATGTGAAGTATAGTGGAGCTGCCGCAAGGTTGGTGGATGAATTGAAGCAAGCCGGCTGTCCTTATGACATCAGAAGTACTGTGCTTGGACATTTACAAAGAGGCGGAGTTCCGCTGGCTTACGACAGAATCCTCGCTACACAGTTCGGAGTGAAAGCATTTGAAATGGTATTGGAAGGAAATTTCGGTGAGATGGTCGCTTACAGGCATCCCGATATCACTTCTGTACCGCTGGAAGATGTGGTTACTCAGCATAAGTATGTGGAACCGGATTCTGATTTGGTAAGAAACGCTAAAGGAGTTGGAATAAGCTTTGGTGAATAGGACACATTTCAGATAATAAAATAAAAAGAGGCTGTCTGGAAAGTGAATTGAATTGCATTCTACCGGACAGCCTTTCTTTTTTTCCTTATTGATCCAGAAAAAATTTGGTTATGAGTACTGCCGTAGAAATACTTCCGCCTATAATGACGCCTGTGTTGGTCTGTGAAAAATAACCGTCCTCATTATTATATCCATTCACCAATACAAACGTGGATGTAGCGAGCAATAGGCCGCCGGCTACGTAGAGCATGGTAAAATCTGTCCCTCTCCTGAAATTGAATATAGGAGGATTATTTTGTTTTTTGTTCAGATGAATCAATTGATGTTTAAATAGTTGATAATTTTCAGGCAATGATTCTGCAGAGATTGTGTTTGGAGCATAATGGCCTTTATTTTCATCGGTTAAACTGTTTTGTGCTCCCCTTCCGATGTTCGTACATAAAAAAAACAGTAAAAGAATTAATCCGTAATATTTCATGGTAATCCGAAAATTTTAATACCCCAAAGATAAGGAATCTTATCCCATAGATTGTAGAAATTTTGAAGAGAATTACTTTTTAATTAATCAAAAGCAGTTAATTTTGATTAACTTCGCATAGAAATTGATGAAATTTGACCCGGATAGATACTTCATTGCAATTTGTTAACGGGTTTTTAAACAGCCTCAGAACTATTTTGAAATCATTCGGGTTACCTGTATGCTGGGAAACGGTCCTGTATTTTTTAAGGGCATTTTTACCGATATGGTTTTTCACAAATCATAGTTTAGAAGGGGATAATGATCAAACGAAAAGCAACCCAAAACGATAATCATTCCGAGAAACCTGTCAATTGGCAGGACAAAACCATTCTTATTGTCGAGGATGATCCTTTGAGTATAAGGTTTTTGAATACTATATTGAAGGAAACAGGCGCCAATCTGTTGGTGGCAAGAAGTGGCAGGGAAGCTTTGGATATGGTGATGCAGCATGATCACCTGGATTTAATATTAATGGATGTTCAACTGCCTGTTATGAGCGGACATGAAGTTACTTCGCAGATAAGGGAAAATGGCTGCAACATTCCCATAATTGCCCAAACAGCACATGCTATGGCAGAAGATAGGGCAAAGTGCCTCCAAAGCGGATGTTCGGATTATATTACTAAGCCCATTGATATAGAGCTTCTGATCGAAAAGATCAGCAAATACTTCCAAGAATAAGATGAACCGGAAAATCACCACAAAAGTTGGCATTCTTTTGCTTATCCTAATGATGGGGGCAAGCATTTCCTGTGAAAATGAGAGAACCCCGGGGGAACTTTTACAATCGCTGGAGGGTGAGTGGAATGTTGAGGAGAATAGCGAACAATTTGGTGAAACAGCATACGATGTAACAATTTTTATTTCAGATCAGTATAGCTCTAAGATCTTCATCTCCGGTTTTTATCATCTTCCTGATGAGGTTGATGGAAACGTGGAAGGCCATCGGATCAATCTTGTTGAAAATCAGACGATAACCGATAATACAATTTCTTATACTCTTGTTTCCGGGAGTGGAAGGGTGTCGGATAGCTATAAGTATATCCAATGGAATTATAAGGTTGATGATGGCAGCGGTGAGATTGATGAAGTTACGGCGACCTATACGAAGGAATAAAAGAAAGGTGGTTAGGGATTACCGGATTGTAAAATTGTTGATCTTCCGGATTATTTATGAGTAATTTGGGCTAATACTTAAGTTGCTCAATCCAGGTAAAATGATACCTTAATTCGTTTTCCGGGGTGGGCTTTTCTCTAAATAAACCATATATGGCCGATCCGCTGCCTGAAAGTGATGTAAATACAGCGCCCATTTCAGCCAGGATGTGTTTGATTTGTTTTAATAAAGGATAGGCTTTCAGGATATGACCTTCAAAATCATTGGTAACCTTATCATTCCAGTTTTCCACCGGTTCATTTAAAACCACCTCTTTCAGAGATTTCTCTCTTTTGCGGGGTTTGATGCCCTTGTAGGCCGTTTGGGTATCAATTTGAATGTCGGGGATTACCAGCAAAAGATGAAGCCCTTTTATTGACAGATGTATCGGCTCCGTTTTGTTGCCTTTCTCCCATGCAATAGAAGGTTTGTTATCAATAAAGAAAGGACAGTCACTGCCAATTTGTTCTGCCATATTCTTTAGCTTATCATCCTTTAAATTTAACCGGAATAATTGATTCAATGCTTTAAGGGTGAAAGAGGCATCGGATGATCCCCCACCCAGTCCTGCGCCATAAGGTATGATTTTATGCAGGTGAAAATCGACTTCCGGTATGGAATGCTGTTGCTGCATTAGCTGATAGGCCCGGTAGCAAAGATTTTGCTTAGCAGACACGGGTAACCGGATGCCCGTATTGTTGAATATCCTTTGGTTTGTCTTTTGTTTTTGAATTTCCAGAATATCTGTCAGTGAGAGGGGATAGAAAATGGTTTCCAGGTTGTGGTATCCATCATTGCGTTTATCGGTTATATATATCCCTATATTGATTTTTGCATTGGGAAAAAATATCATACCAAAAATTCTTTTAATCTGCGTTTTTAACAAATAATTTTTAACAAACTGTTAACATTTGTGGTTAATAATCATTTAATAATATCATGGTTTCAGATGATATAAAATGGATTTTCTATTATTACTTTTGGTGTCCAAAATTTTTATGTGACATGGCTGACAACAAAAATAAAGGATACAAATCAAATTTCATAGAGGAAGCTTTGGATTATGGGAAAAAGCCTCCGCAGGCCGTTGATCTGGAAGAGGCTGTTCTGGGGGCGGTCATGCTGGAAAAAGATGCCATTGTTTCGGTAATGGACATCCTGGCACCTGAGAGCTTCTATAAAGAGGCCCATAAGAAAATTTACCGTGCCATCCTGGATCTTTCCCAAAATATGCAGCCGATTGATATATTAACGGTGACTGAAGAGTTAAGGAAAAAAGAGGAACTGGAAGAAGTAGGCGGACCGGTTTATATAACCCAGCTTACCAGTAAAGTGGCTACTGCTGCACATATTGAATACCACGCCCGGATCATTGCCCAAAAATATATACAACGCGAATTGATACGGGTAGCCAGTGAAATACAGTCAAAAGCTTACGATGATTCGGTAGATGTAAACGATTTGATTGATTTTTCAGAATCTCAGCTTTTTCAGGTTACCGAATCCAATATAAAGAAAGAAACTTCCAAGCTTAATGTGCTGATCCAGCAAGCTATTGATCAGATAGAAGAGGCATCAAAAAAAGAAGATGGGTTGAGCGGAGTCCCTTCCGGTTTTACAAAGTTGGACCGCGTGACATCCGGTTGGCAAAATTCGGATTTGGTAATTGTTGCCGCCAGGCCCTCTATGGGAAAAACTGCTTTTACCCTCACTATGGCAAGAAATATGGCTGTGGAACACAATAGATCTGTGGGGATATTTTCCCTGGAGATGAGTTCTCTGCAGTTGGTAAATCGTTTGATAATCAGCGAAACGCAGTTGTCTTCTGAAAAAATTCGCAATGGCAATCTCACCCATAAGGAATGGGAACAATTGGAGCATAAAATTAAAAGCCTGGTAAATGCACCCATTTACATTGATGATACACCGGCCATTTCCGTTTTTGAGCTCCGTTCCAAGTGCCGGCGCCTGAAAGATCAATACAATGTGGAGGCAATTTTTGTGGACTATCTTCAATTAATGAGCGGTTCATCCGATCAGCGGGGAAACAGGGAGCAGGAAGTCAGTGTCATATCCCGTTCGTTAAAGGGAATTGCCAAGGAATTGGATATTCCCATTATTGCTTTGTCCCAGCTTAACCGTTCGGTAGAATTACGTTCGGGCGAAAAACGGCCCCAGCTTTCTGATTTACGTGAATCGGGAGCCATTGAGCAAGATGCGGATATGGTATTGTTTATCCATCGCCCTGAGAGATATGGGATCACAGAAGATGCTTACGGAAATTCACTGATTGGTATTGCTGAGATCATTTTGGCCAAGCACCGAAATGGTGCTCTGGCAGATATCCATCTTAAGTTCAGGGAAGAACTGGCCAAATTTGAAGAACTTAATGAAGATTCCCTTGGCAATATCGAAGACAACGACAATTCAGGTTCTATGATCATTGGTTCGAGAATGAACGAAGAGGGCAATGGACAGGGGAATAATGGAGAATCTTCTGGCCTGAGCAGCAATACCGGCTTTGATGAGGAGGCACCTTTTTAGCGCCATCAAAAGATGGTCTTCAGTTCTATCAACGACCGGATCTCAAAAGTAGGTTCAAGATAATGGGTTTTGCCTTCAGGATTGAAGAAGACCTGATCAAGCCCAATATCTCGTGCTCCTTTAATATCTCCCTCAATATCGTCACCAACCATGATGGCTTCTTCTGTTCGTGCATTGGCTTGTTTTAGGGCATGCCGAAAAATCTGCCCGTGAGGTTTCTGAACTCCGGCTGAATCTGAAGTTATAATTTTCTCAAAATATTTTCGAAGATCACTGTTCTCAATTTTTTTTAGCTGTGCTTCATGAAAACCGTTTGTGATAATATAAAGAAAATATTTGTCCTGTAAATAGGATAACACTTCGTGAGAATGGGGTAAAAGGCGGGTCTTGCGGGCGCTGATTTTCATATATTCTTCACCAAGCTGTTTGGCCAGCTTCAGGTCGTCCTTTCCGTATTCCTTCAGTGTGAGATAAAATCTTCTATACTTCAGGTCTTTTTTTGTGATATCGCCGTTACGGAATTTTTCCCATAGTTTGCCGTTGTGTTTGTTGTACACCGAATGGAAAGTTTCAAAATCCTGAAATATTCGAGATAGCTTATAAAGGTCAAAGATCTCCTTAAATGCTTCTTTTGCATTGGTTTCAAAATCCCAGAGGGTCCGGTCCAGGTCAAAAAATATATGTTTGTAACTGCGCATGTTTTGCTTACGTTATTAATGAGCCGCAAATTTATAATTTATCTCCCAAAGAATTTACCTGTAGAATGAAAATTATTTATCTGATTAACAGTTTTTTTAATGCGGGGTAACCTTGCTCCGCACGCTGTAGCTGAAGCTTTAGCCTAGGCACCCGAAGCTTCGCGAAGGCGAGCCTGCCCGCACGCTGTCGCTGAAGCTTTAGCGTAAGCAACCTGCGCTAGCTTCGGCGGGCCTTGCTCCGCCGAAGCTTCGCGAAGGCGAGCCTGGATACTACCCACAATCCTTCCCGTATTCATAAACTTCACACTTTCCCGCTTCATCAGCGGGATTTATGCTATCACTTCTAAAAATTTTATTTTTTTAGCAAAGTTTTGATGAATGATAAATCTATGTGAACTCCTATGTTTCCTATGTCCTATGTGGTTCAAAAAGAGTTAAATTGCTTAACTTTGAGAACGATACCATACAGGTTATGAGAAATTTGTTTGCAGCTAAAGCTGCAGTAAGAATAATCCAGGTTAGAAAGCAACATTCTCATTCCAAATAACTGATAATCTCTTCCAGTGCCATTCCTCTTGATCCTTTGATCAGAATGGTAAAGTTTTTCAACGGATTTCCTTTCAACCATTCAATAAAATCCGGCGTAGTATGGAAGGTGTAATGATTGCTCCCGGCATTTGCCCTAAAAACAGGTCCGATATAAAATACAGCAGAGAAGGAGTGTCTGTTTACCAGGGAGATGATGTTTTGGTGTTCTTCATCACTGAATTCCCCAAGCTCAAACATATCGCCCAAAATCAAGGCTTTGTTTTTTCTTTGAAGTTGGGAGAAATTGTTGATGGCCGCTTTCATACTTGTAGGATTGGCATTGTAAGCATCAAGGATAATTTCGTTTGATGCTTTTTGAATTACCTGCGACCGGTTGTTATCAGGTGTATAACCGGCCACAGCCTCGGATATTTGTTCCGGCGGAACCTTAAAATATTTTCCCAGGCAAACCCCTGCCAGAAGGTTTTCAAAGTTATAGTTGCCGATCAGATTTGACCGGATAAGCGGAAGACCTTTTACACGAAACGTGATATAAGGATCTGAGCTCACGATTTTACCTGTGCAATAAGCGTTATCGGAGGTTCCGTAGTCAATTTTCCTGCATGTTTTATTTTTTAACAGGTCCTTCAGCAGCTCATTGTCTGAATTATAAAATATGGTTCCGTTATTGGAATCCACGTATTCATACATTTCATTTTTCGTTCTGATCACTCCCTCGTATGATCCGAAACCTTCAAGATGGGCCTTCCCAATATTGGTAATCAGGCCGAAATCAGGTTTGGCTATTTCACAGAGGAATTTAATCTCACCGGGGTGGTTGGCACCCATTTCAAGCACTGCTATTTGGTGTTCGGCATTCATTTTAAGCAAAGTAAACGGTAAGCCGATGTGGTTGTTATAATTTTTCTCGGTGGCAATGGTATTGTATGTTCTGGCCAGTATTTGCTTAATTAGCGCTTTGGTGGTAGTTTTTCCATTGGTCCCGGTAATTCCTATAACCTGAACCTTTAGCTGCTCCCGGTGATAGGTAGCAAGTTCCTGCATGGTTTGGAGTACATCATTTACCAGTATAAACCGGTCATCCCGGGCATACTGTTCTTCGTCAACCAGGGCATATCGGGCTCCCTTGCTGAGGGCTTCTCCGGCAAAGCGGTTCCCATTGAAGTTTTCCCCTTTTAAGGCAAAGAAAAGGGATTGGGGTGGTACATCTCTGCTGTCCATCGTTATAGTGGAACAGGAGAGGAATTGTTTATATATTTTCCTTATCTGCATGATCTTTACCACAAATTAAAGAAAAAAACCCCATTTTCGAAAAAATGAGGTCTTCTTCTTTTAGTCTGTGCCCTGAATTATTATTCATTAACTCCTCCCGGGCTTCCAACGTGTGTCATGGCACAACGGAAACCCAGATCATTGGCGGCCTGATTTTGATCAAGAAAGCGGCGTTCGGCCGGATTCAGCCAATAAGCCCTGTCTTTCCATGATCCTCCTTTGTAAACTCTTGATTCGTCTGAAATAAGTGAAGTCTCGTCTGTGTACATTTGCTGTGTGCTGTTTTCTTCTCCGGTTTCTTCATTGTCATAATCAATCCTTGACTGCAGGTCTCCCTCCTGGTAATTTCTGTAATCTCCCTTTGAATAATTTCTTCTTCCTGCTGCATCTTCCTCTGTAATGGTATCTTTCGGGAGCCGGCCAAGCTCGTTTCGGGGTGGGATACTTCCATCTTCGTTTCTCTCATATTCAGTAAATACATTGCCCCTGAATGGTCTGAAATCATTTGTAAGTTTGTGAGTGGAAGGTCGGTAAACATCTTGTACCCATTCGTTCACGTTTCCTGCCATGCAATAAAGGCCATAGTCATTAGGCCAGAAGGAGTTTACGGGGGCCGTAATACTGGCGTTGTCATTCAGGTCCCCAGCAACGCCCATCATATCACCTTTACCACGTTTAAAGTTTGCCATCATCTTACCCCTGTTCTTTTTCTCGGGATTTCTTACGTTGTGGCCATCCCAGGGGTACATCCTTCTCTCGTATACGTTTTCTTCATAAGTGTTGCCGACGTATCCCAGAGCTGCATATTCCCATTCGGCTTCTGTTGGGAGCCTGTATTGGGGAAGGAGTATGCCGTCCGACATTCTAACCCTTCTTGTTTCTTGATCGGGATCTAGTGAGGGTAAATTTTCATTGACGACCCCTTCATATTGACCTGCCAGATAGGCTTCGGTATTAAAGTTTTCCTGGCCGATCTGCTCATTATCCATTTCCAGAATACCTTCTTCCACAAGCCTCCGCTCATTAACACGGTCGGTTCTCCAGATGGCATAGTCAGTGGCTTGTACCCAGCTTACACCAACAACCGGATAATTGTTATAGGCGGGATGTCGGAAGTAATACTCCACATACGGCTCATTGTAAGCCATTTCATCTCTCCATACCAGCGTGTCGGGTAAGGCATTTTGATAAACTTCCGGATTGTCAACGAAAACCCTTTGGATCCAATTGAGATATTCTCTGTAATCTACATTTCTGATCTCGGTCTGGTCCATGTAAAATGAAGATACTGTAACCCTTCTGGGCTCCTTATCCCATTTGTACATCAGATCTTCCCGGGTCCTGCCCATGGTGAAGGTACCACCTTCTATATATACAAGACCGGGCCCGGGTTGCTGTTCGTATTCAGTTACCACTTCGAACCCGCCGTTTTCAGGATCGTTGTAATTCCACCCGGTAGTGGGCGATACATTTCCAAGCCCATCACTTTGGGAACCACAACCAGTGATAAAAAGTATGCCTAACATACTTAGAAGGAATAGAAATTGAATCTTAAGAGTTAATTTCATAATTCAGGCAATTTTTATTTTTACTTCAATATATAATTTTCAATGACTTATATCCGTATCCTTTAAATCAATTGTAACAATGCAATAATTAAAACAGTATTGTTTGAAAATTATTGCTTGTTTATCCCCTTTATACTAAAATTTAGCGATAAGGTTACTTCATGCGCCCCAGAAAATACTGAAACTTTTTTATAATTCAGAAAACCAGTATCATAACTATAGCTAATATTAAGATTTTCATAATTTACCCCGATTTGAAATGTGGGGGTGATAAAGCGGAATCCTGAGTTGTGCCTGATGAATCCGCCAAGCCTGAAATTTTGATATTTCAGATAACTCCCGTACTGAAATACATTGGTATTGTATTGCTGAGAAAAATAAAAGGTAGGGATCAGCAAAGTAGATGACTGGTAGGTATCCAGTTGATTAAGAAAAATCTCAATGTCGAAGTACACAGAAATTTTTCTTCGGATTTTATCCTCTTTATTCAATAAAGCGGTGGGTTTATTCAGATGATGGACAGCCAAACCTACTGTAAAATCTCTGTATCGGCGGATATAGTCATTTATGTGTCTCAATATTATGCCTGTGTTGAATTCCAGGTAATCTGCAGACCGATGCAGGGACCCAGCCGGAGAAGAACCGGTTAACTCCCATTGGTTTTTATCGAACATACCCGGAAAAATCAGGTCCTGGGTCTTCAGGGAATACATTGCATATTTCGTCTCCAGCGCAGGAGTAAGATAAAGATTTTTTTCCAGCCGGATTTTATACGCATACATTCCACTGATATATGTACGGTTTATGGCACCGTTCCCCTGATTGTCGCTGATAAACTGTAAACCAAGCCCTCCGTTGATAAAATCAACAAATTGGTTATAGGAGGCCTTATAAATCACATAATTGCCAAAACCTGCAGGACTAAAATTTCTGTGACTTACCGTTAGATTGGAGATTTTTTCGCTTCCTGCAAATCCCGGATTGATAAATAATCGCGAATGATTCAAATGGGAAAAATTAATATCCTGGGAGAAGGTATGGGAACAAATTCCGGAAATGATAATAATTAGGATAATTTTCTTCATGAAGGAAAATTAAATTGAAAGCCCAAAAATACATGGGATATTCAAAATATAAATGCTTTAAATCCGTTTAAATAATTTTAACGTTTTCGAATCCGTCATTATTTTTTGAAATGTCTTTTTCATGAAAAGCCTTTGTTCGATTTTCCTTTTTTGTTATGTTTTGCTTCCGCTTACCTCCCAATCTCAAACCACTATATTAGAAAGAAAACTGGAATGGCTTGATTCCCGGAAATATCATCAATATCTCGACAGGAACAACATCATTTCCGGTGAATATATGCATTTTGAAGGTGCAAGATATTTTGACAGCCAGTCTCTATTACCATCTTATTATGAACTCATTCCTCTAAATAACGCTCAGGAACATTCAATAAAGCTGGTTGATAAAAAATTTGAGCCCGTTTCTTCAGCGTCTGTTTTAAATGAAAAAGCAAAAAAAAGCCTTCACACTAATATACAGGTTGAATCCCGTTTGCAGTTTGACCGTAGCAAACCTCATCTTCAACTGCATTTTGTACCCTTACGAAAAAATCCGGTTACTGGTAACGTAGAGAAATTGGTGAATTTTGGCATTTCTTTGGAACGAAAAAGCACGGTATTGAAAAGTACCGGAAGATATTCAGAGAAAGAAACAGCATCTTCATTGCTGGCGAGGGGCAAATGGGTGAAACTGCGGCTGGATCAGAACGGGATCTACAAAATCGGCTATTCAAAACTGAAAGAGCTGGGATTTGATAATCCGAAGGAGATAAGCATATATGGGAATTCATGTGGTTTGTTGAATACAGCCAACGATACTATGAAAGAATACAGGC
This sequence comes from Bacteroidales bacterium, assembly GCA_018334875.1. NCBI lineage: Bacteria > Pseudomonadati > Bacteroidota > Bacteroidia > Bacteroidales > Bacteroidales bacterium. Next base: position 25,383 of record JAGXLC010000034.1, read on the forward strand.
TTGAACAGGTGCCGGTGCGTTTTGTAACAGGAGAAGACGGAGTATTCAATAAAGGCGATTACATTTTGTTTTACGGAAGAGATCCACATGTATGGGAATATAACCGGGATAAGGAAATGTTTCTCAGGAAAAGCCATATATATACGGACTTTGGATACTATTTTATTACCGGGAATGTTTCCAAAAATAATAACCTCACCGGGCTGGAAACTCCTTCAGATGATCCTGCTGAGATAATAAGTACATTCACAGATTATGCCCATCATGAAAAACGGAACAGAAACCTGATTCAATCAGGGCAGGAATGGGTAGGGGAATACTTTGATGCAAAGCTGAGGCATGAATTGAACTTTGAATTTCCGAATATTATATTAGATAGACCTGTTAAAATAAAAGGGGATTTTGTATCCCGTTCTTCCTA
>JAGXLC010000035.1 GCA_018334875.1 Bacteroidales bacterium
AAAACGAGGAGGAAGGACTGCTGTTGATCAGAAAGCTCCTGACTTACCTCCCTTCCAATAATCTGGAAGAGCCTCCTGTGACAGAATGCCACGACCCGATTGACCGGATGGATGATTCCCTGAATGACATCATACCGGAAAATTCCAATGAACCTTATGATGTAAGGGAAATCATAGATAAAATGGTGGATTATGGCGAATTTCTCGAGATACATCGTCATTACGCAAGAAATATTGTTATCGGATTTGCCAAATTCGACGGACAGCCGGTGGGGATTGTGGCTAACCAGCCCAATTTTCTTGCCGGCGTGCTGGATATCGATGCTTCCAGGAAAGCCGCCCGGTTTGTCCGATTTTGTGATGCATTCAATGTGCCGATCGTGACTTTGGTGGATGTGCCCGGCTTTTTGCCCGGAAGTAACCAGGAATACGGAGGGATTATTACCCACGGAGCCAAGCTGATGTTTGCTTACGGTGAAGCCACGGTTCCGAAGATTACCATCACCCTTAGAAAATCCTACGGAGGTGCACATGATGTTATGAGTTGCAAACAACTCCGCGGAGATATGAATTATGCCTGGCCTACAGCCGAAATAGCTGTGATGGGCGCGTCAGGTGCGGTTGAGATCATTTATGGCAAGGAATTAAAAGAAATTGAAGATGAAGAAGAGCGGAAAAAGTTCATTGAAGAAAAGGAAGAAGAATACCGGCAATATTTTTCCAATCCTTATCAGGCTGCCAGTTTGGGTTACATTGATGATATCATAGAACCCAGAAATTCCCGATTCCGAATAGTCAGGGCTCTGCAGACCCTCTCGACCAAGAAGGATATCAATCCGGCCAAAAAACATTCGAATTTACCATTATAAATAACAACATACAGGATGTGGTGGATAAGTGATATACATTTTGATATTTCCGCTGTGTACGGAGAAGGAGTGACAATAGCCATTATCGGGTATCTGGTTGTGTTCATTGCCCTGGTGCTGTCCTTTTTTTTATTTGCCAATCTTCCCAGGATCATTTATTACCAGAACCGACGGGAACATAAAGAAAGGACTAAGCAGAAAAAACAACCGGGGCATGAGGAAATGCATATCTCGTCAGAAGTTACTGCCGCTATTGCTACAGCGCTCTATCTCTATTCTATTGAACTGCATGATCGTGAAAGCAATGTGATTACCATTGAAAGGGTTCGAAAGCGATATTCACCGTGGAGTTCTAAGATATATGGTTTGAGACGATGGCCTCATAAAACCTTTTAACAACAGAAAAGTCATGAAAAAATTCAGATTTAAAATAAGAGGCAATGCTTACGAGGTGGAAGTAAAGGATTTTGAGGACAATATTGCCCATATAGAGGTCAATGGCACTTTATACGAAGTAGAGGTAGAGCAGAAAGAAACGGTAAGGTCCAAAACACCGAAACTGATCCGTACCCATGTGCAACCCAAAAGAACTGAGAGCAAGATCAAAAAAAATGTAAGCAGCCGCGCCTCAGCAGTTAATGCTCCATTACCCGGTAACATTTATAAAATACTGGTCAGTGAAGGAGATGAAATAAAAAAGGGAGATAAAATTATGATCATGGAGTCGATGAAGATGGAAAATAATGTGCTGGCTGAAAAAGATGGAAGAATCCGTACCATTAGGGTAAATGAGGGAGATGCAGTCCTCCAGAACGATATGCTGGCAGAAATTGAATAACCGTTTGGAAAAAATCGACCTAAAAATCATGAAGAAAAACCTGGGTTTGTTATCCCTCCTCGTATTGCTTCTTACTCTGTGCAACGGACTGGCATTTTCACAGGAACAGGTGAAAACGGAACTCACCAGCGGCAAATGGATGAACAGGTTTTCGGGTCATAAAATCAGTGAGGAGAGTGACGAAACGCGAAAGAGGTATAAAGGCATTCAGTTCAATGAAGACCACACCTGTTTTCTGGATTCCACAAAAATGAAATTTCATGGTACCTGGAAGGTAACTTCCGGAAATCGCATCATTGTGTCATTTCACGATGAATCACTTGGACAGAGGGAGGGATATTTGACCGATGATGGGAAATTGATTATTGGAGACCAGAAATTTAAAAATTATTCGTTGCCCATAGCAGGACTACTGAGTTTCTATGAATATACCGGTTTTGGCAATGTGACTCCTGGTCATCTGATCATGCTGGTTGTAGGGTTGTTTTTTATATTTCTTGCTATCCGGTTTGAATATGAACCCCTGCTTCTTATACCCATAGGGGTCGGAATCATTATAGGGAACATACCTTTTTATCAGGCAGAGGGTTTCAATTTGCAACTGGGTTTGTATGAAGAGGGGAGTGTGCTCAATTATCTCTATTTCGGTGTGAAACAAGGGGTATATCCGCCCCTGATCTTTCTGGGTATAGGGGCTATGACCGATTTCAGTTCACTTATCTCCAATCCGAGGCTGATGCTTTTGGGAGCAGCAGCCCAAATAGGAATTTTTTTGACTTTTCTGGGCGCCCTTGCTCTGGGTTATACTCCTGCAGAATCGGGTGCCATTGGTATCATTGGAGGAGCCGACGGGCCTACGGCCATTTTTCTCTCATCCAAACTGGCTCCGCATTTGATCGGCCCCATCGCTATTGCCGCATATTCCTATATGGCGCTTGTTCCTGTCATTCAACCACCCTTTATGCGGTTGCTGACAAGCAAGGAAGAAAGGAGGATCGTGATGAAACCGCCACGCTCTGTTTCAAAGCTTGAAAAAATACTGTTTCCCATCATCGGTTTGTTGTTAACTGCTTATATTTCTCCCAGTGCTTTACCTTTGCTGGGGATGTTGTTTTTTGGCAACATACTTAAAGAATCCGGGGTTACGCGCCGTTTGGCTGAAACGGCACGTCATTCCCTGATCGATATTGTAACCATTCTTCTGGGTTTAACTGTAGGAGCCTCGACACAGGCGGATATATTCCTGACATCCAAATCACTTATGATATTCGGGCTGGGCGCTCTTTCATTTATGATAGCCACCATCGGAGGGCTGCTTTTTGCAAAAACCATGAATCTCTTTCTGAAAGACGAAAACAAGATCAATCCGCTGATCGGAGCTTCCGGTGTATCTGCAGTCCCAGACAGTGCCAGGGTTGTACAGCATGAAGGTTTGCTGGCCAATCCCAATAATCACCTCTTGATGCATGCCATGGCACCCAATGTATCCGGTGTTATAGGCTCGGCCGTTGCCGCGGGTATTTTGATCAGTTTTCTGATGTAAACTCCATCGGATTATTCCTGGGTCATATCCTTTCCTTTCAGATGTGCAAGGGGCATGTCTTTTGTTCATCCGGTATATTATTTCTTTCCCCCAATGTTTTGGGTATGGTAGTCAAAAATTATTCATTCCGTTGATATCGGGTGAAGCGGTAAATATATATTTCCATTGTAAATTGAATAATGGTAAGGGTTTGTTACAACCTTGTTATTGGTAGATGAATAATAATTTGAAAAGTAAAGGGGTAACTATTTGTTGTGAAATTCGTATCAGGTACGGGATACGGTATATATTAGAAAACAATACATGAAAAGGCTTATTGTCATAGTTCTGCTGATTATGGGTGGCAATCTTTGTTTCTCTCAGGATCCGCAGTTTACACAATTTTATGCGTCTCCGATGTATCTGGCCCCCTCTTTTGCAGGAAGCACAAAAGGGAAGCGAGTTGCCACCAGTTACAGAAATCAATGGCCTGCATTAAAGAAGTCTTTTGTTACGTATTCTTTCTCCTACGATCATTATCTGCCTACTGTCAACAGCGGACTCGGACTTTTGTTCCTCCGGGAACAGGCGGGAACGGGCATATTATCAAAAACCAATATTGGATTAAGCTACAGTTATCACCTTAAACTTAACCATGAATGGCGGGTAATTCCGGGAATAGAGCTGCTTTATACACAGAATGGCTTACATTTTCATAAACTTACCTTTGGTTCGGAATTATTGAACAACACTGCGGAGGTGAAACCAGAACCGCAGGATTTTACCTGGGATGTAGATGCCGGCGCTTCTGCATTATTTTATTCTGAAGATATCTGGGTAGGATTTACTGCCGATCATCTCCTGAAGCCCAACGTATCCCTGACAGCAAGAGAAAGTACCATTCCCATGAGGTTTTCCTTATTTGGAGGGACGAAAATCCCTATCAATAAGAAATACGGCCAGAACACCAGGGAAAACCTTTTTCCTGCTTTTCACCTGATGAAGCAGGGGGAGAATTCCCAGTTGAACCTGGGATTATACTGGAATTACACTCCATTCATGATGGGCATGTGGTACAGGGGGATACCTCTGATAAAGGATATTCCCAGTAATGATGCCATAGCTCTTTTGGTTGGTTATAATATTGATCAGTTTAATATCGGATACAGTTATGATATTACCGTATCGAACCTGGCCGGTCTTACCCAGGGGGCGCACGAGATATCCCTGGTCTATACCTTTGGGAAGCATAAAGAACCCCGCGAAAAATGGGTTAAATCTCCCTGTCCTGTCGCATGGTAAAATAAATTTTCCAGTTGGGTAAAAAAATTGGGCTTTTCATTTTTGAAAAGCTCTTTATTAACTTATATTTGTCGGAATATAAAAAAAACAGTTGTAGTAATGAAAAAAGTCAATCTTGTAATCCATATTGTTTTAGGAATTGCAGTTGTAGTATTGTTTGTGTTGTATTTCACCTCCGAAGGGGAACAACTCCAACAGGTAACCGGGAAAGAAGAAGCAGCCGAAACTTCAAAAGGAACAGAGATAAAAGGAAATTTGCGAATAGCCTATGTAAACATTGATTCCTTATTGTCAGAATATCATATGTATCAGGACAAAAGGGATGAGTTTACCGATGAGCAGAGCAGTTCCCAGGCAAAGCTACAGAGCCGGTCACAGCGACTCCAGCAGCAATATGAGGATTTAAAAGAAAAATTAGATAAGGGTCTGATTACCCGATCAAAAGCCCGTATGATGCAACAGGAGCTTAGCAAAGAAGAACAGGAACTGTATCAGATGCGCAATCAGATAAGTTCAGAGCTTTCAGAAAAAGAGCAGGTTATTTACAGACAGGTGTTGCAAAGCATTATGGACTATCTTGATGACTATGCAGCAGAAAACAATTATCATTTCATATTGAGTTATTCGTTTGGCGGGCCCATTTTATATAAACATAAAAGATTCAATATCACCCAAAGGGTAGTGGAGGGTTTGAATGAGCAATATCATAATAACCAGTAAAACAGTTCAACCCTACCAAACAAATATTTATGGCCGTTCCTTAGCTTTTACAGGAACGGCATTTTTTATCAGGGCGTCTTAATTCAATTTTTGATTACGAAAAATTTAGATGGGGTTTACAGGAGTACCATTCGTAGGATTCAGACATCGAAATAGAGTCTGTCTATAATATCCGCTGGCTGCGTTACGCTCGTTTTTCATCCCAGTCAATTACATCTGGTAGAGACGTACGGCCGTACGTCTCTACATTTGGCATTCAAAACCCGCAAGCCTTGCCAGCGAACATTCCAGACGAGACTCTTTCAAATCTCTCTGACTTTATGGACAAACACTAAATATTGATTATTATATGGCGGTAGATTTTTCAGACGATAAGCATTTTGCCCTGCAAATGGATCAGAAAGATCCGCTTTTAAATTACAGAGACCACTTTTTTATCCCGGAGGGCAGTCTTTATATGGACGGCAACTCTCTGGGCCTGCTTTCCAAAGAATCTGAATACGCGCTGAAACGGGTGTTAAATGAATGGCGTGATTTAGGCATAAAAGGTTGGTTGAATGGGAAACAACCGTGGTTTTATTTTGCGGAAAAAATTGGTGAAAAGGCTTCGGATCTTGTTGGGGCACTGCCTGAAGAACTGATCCTGACCGGTACAACTACCATCAATCTTCATGCCCTGGTGAGTTCCCTGTATCAACCATCCGGTAACAAGACAAAAATTCTGGCGGATGAGCTGAACTTCCCCTCAGATATTTATGCATTGAAAGGTCAGATCAGGATGAAAGGCCTGGATCCAGAAAAGGAGTTAATCCTTGTGTCATCACATGACGGATATACCCTAAAAGAGTCGGATATTGTAGAACAAATGAACGATGAGGTCACATTGATCTTATTGCCTTCGGTATTATACCGGAGCGGGCAGTTGCTGGATATGGAATACCTGACAAAAGAGGCTCACAGGAGAAATATTCTGATTGGATTTGATTGCAGTCATTCCGTGGGCGTCATACCTCACGAATTCGATCGATGGGATGTGGATTTTGCAGTATTCTGCAGCTATAAGTATCTCAATGGTGGACCGGGAAGCACTGCTTTTTTATATTTGAATCAGAAGCATTTCGATAAGGAACCCATACTTGCTGGTTGGTTTGGTAACAACAAGGAGACCCAGTTCAATATGTCGCTGGAGTTTGATCCCTCGCACAATGCCGGGGGATGGCAAATATCTTCGCCCGGTATACTGGGTTCAGCCCCTTTAGAAGGCAGTATTGATCTGATCAATGAAGCGGGAATACAAAACATCAGGGAAAAATCCCTGGCCATGACCTCCTACCTGATCTATCTGATCCGTGAGCTCCTTTATGAGAACCCCTATAACTTTAAGATTGTAACACCTTCATCTGAAGAAAACCGGGGAGGACACATCTCCATTACCCGGCCTGAGGAAGCATTCAGAATCAATGAAGCGCTGAAGAGCAAAGGCGTTGTACCCGATTTTCGTCCTCCCGGGCTCATACGCATTGCACCCTCACCGCTCTATAATACCTATCTGGAGATCTGGCAGGTGGTTCAATACCTGAAAGAGATTGTTGATAACAGGGAATATGAGCGTTTCTCTGATGACCGTGACGCCATTTCCTGAAGAATTGATCTGGTATCAAAGACAACGGGTAGAATACAAATTCTTTTTTGCTTCTACCCGTTGATACATCTTTTAAATATTAATAAACAGTTCTATACAGAGATTATGAAATCTCAATGGAGCGATTTTTAATTGTTTTTAATTAGTTTAAATTAATATTATATAATTTGGAAGAGTAGAATCAATTCCTGTGCCATAAATGATTTCAGCTAAGATGGCAGTAGATGCTCTCATTTTAATGTCAAAATGACTTACTAAATACTTTGTTTGCGACAAATTGACAGTAGGTATGTAAACCAGCCAATCGGTACTTCTTACTATTTTTGTATAAAAAGCGTCATGCGAATAGATATATTAACCGGTTTACCGGAACTTCTGGAAAGTCCTCTGAATCATTCCATTATTAACCGAGCCAGGGAAAAGAGAATAGCAGAAATTCATGTGCATAACCTGAGGGATTATTCAACGGATAAGCACCGAAACATAGATGAATATGCCTTTGGAGGAGGAGCAGGCATGGTGATGACCATTGAGCCCATTGACCGGGCAATACAAAAGCTAACTTCCGAGAGGAAGTATGATGAGATCATCTATACCGCTCCGGAAGGAAAACGATATAGCCAGAAAACGGCAAACAAATATGCTACTTTTCAAAATCTGATCATCCTTTGTGGTCATTATAAAGGTGTTGATCAGAGGGTAAGGGATCATTTAATCACTAAAGAAATATCAGTCGGGGATTATGTTCTTACTGGAGGAGAGCTGGCTGCAGCGGTTATCGTTGACAGCGTGGTGAGATTATTACCGGGTGTTCTCAGTGATGAAACCTCAGCGCTTACCGATTCTTTTCAGGATGATCTGCTGTCACCCCCGGTTTATACAAGACCGGCTGATTACAAAGGATGGAAGGTTCCGGATATCCTCCTTTCAGGTAATTTTCCCGAGATAGAAAAGTGGAGGGAACAAAAAGCCATTGAACGAACCCGCCAACTCAGGCCGGATTTACTTGATGATGACGAAGAGGAGGACCAGGATTGAGATTCTATATACTCATTTCTTGAGTTTTTTTATCGAATCACGAGTTCTATCCGTCATTTTGTATCCGGCTTTTATAAAAAATGCGTTTGAATATTGAACAAACCTTCATAATTTTACCCGATAATTTGTGTAACAGTTTAATGAAAAGATGGTAAAAGAGAATTGGGAAAGTCAGGAAAATTATCCGGAGAAGGATATTCTGAATGAGTTGAATGTAGAAGCTAAGCGTTCGGTCAATGCCGTTGTAGTATTGGATGCGGAGGGGAGACTGGATTGGGTAAATGAAGGTTTTGAAGCAATATATGGATTTCCCTTTAACGAATACCTGGAAAAATTCGGACATTATATTTTTTCGGAAGAAAGCAAGGGTTTTGAATTGATGCTTGACCAATTCAAAAACGGACAGCAAGGGTTAACCTTTGAGCATAAAATACAAACTGATTTTACCGGAACCCAATGGATTCAAACTACATTGACTCCTGTTTTCGATGAGGATAACAGATTGAAAAAAATCATCGCTGTGGAAACCGATGTCTCTGATGATCATATTGAAAGGAAAAAAACCGAAGAACTTCTGGCCAACATTTTTCCTTTTGAGATTATCGAACAGTTGAAAATCAGGGGGACCGTCAGATCAAAGAAGTATAGACGGGTTACAGTTTTATTTGCTGATTTCAAAAATTTCACCCGCCTGACCACAACCATGGAGGTAGATGGTTTAATTTCCGAACTGAACAGGTATATAAGAAAATTTGATGAGATCATAGAAAGGCATTATATAGAAAAGATCAAAACCATGGGAGATGCTTATATGTGTGCCGGTGGACTTCCCATGAGAAATTACAGCAACCCGTTTGATGTTACCCTGGCAAGTTTGGAGATTCAAAGATTTGTTAGGGAGATGGCTGTTGAGAAGGAAGCCAGGGGTGAACAACCATGGGAATTGCGTTTGGGAATTCATACGGGTGAAGTAATGGCCGGAGTGATAGGAAGCAAAAAGTTTGCTTATGATATTTGGGGCAATACTGTAAATATTGCCGCCCGGATGGAGGAGACAGCTCAGGAGGGCAGGATAAATATTTCCGCTGCCACCTATGGATATATAAAAGACTATTTTGACTGTACCTACCGGGGGAAGGTCAGGATGAAAAACAATCCCGAAGTGGTGGATATGTATTTTGTAAATCGTATTAAGCCCGAGTATTCTGAGGATGGAGAAGGCATACGGCCCAATGATTCTTTCCGCAAGATACTATCCACATATTAGCCCCGCATTAGAAAAACCGGCTTTTTGCGAAATTTTTTGAAGCAAAAAGCCAGGTTTTTTAATAGCGTCAGCATTATGCTATCACTTCTAAAAATTTTGTTTTTTTAGCAAAATACTGTTTTCTTAACCACATAGGACATAGTACACATAGGATGACACATAGAAATAATAAAAATATGGAAGTAACAAAGAAATACTTAGATGAGCTCATCTATAAGGTCATAGGATGTGCCATTGAAGTACATAAATATTTAGGTTCGGGACTGCTGGAAAGCATTTATGAAAAATTTTTATTGAGGGAATTAAAAATTAGAGGAATTAATTGTGTGAATATTTTTAAAGAGGGCGAAAGAGGCCTGGTTAACAACTTGGTTTTTGAATGGCCTGAGAAATAATAAACCTATGTGAACTCCTATGTTTTCTATGTGTCCCCCGCCTGCTTCGGGGCAGGTATGTGGTTCAAAAAAGTTAAATTGCTTAACTTTGAGAACTATACCATACAGGTTATGAGGAATTTGTTTGCAGCTAAAGCTGCGGTAAGAATAATTCGGGTTAAATTTTTTCAGGATCAATTCAGAGCGCTTTCCCGTCAAACCCCAAGGGCATGAACTGCCTGACGCCTTCACCCATTACGATTTTATTTGACCCATAAAGCACGATTTTTATGGGATGCTGGTCTCTTCGTTCATTTTCCAGTAACACCTGAAGGCATCCTCCACAGGGAGCAGGAGGCTCTTCTGCCAGTTTACCCTTTTTAAGGGCCGCTATGGCTAATGTTTCTATGGGGACTTCGGGAAACTGTGCTTTGGCATAAAATACCGCCACTCTTTCTGCACATAAACCGGAAGGGAAAGCCACATTTTCCTGGTTATTTCCCACAAAGGATCTTCCGTTTTCCAATAAGACTGCGCTTCCTACATGAAATTCCGAGTAAGGTGCATAAGCATTTGATGCAGCGGTTTCGGCTTTTTCTACAAGCTGGCGGTCACTGGGAGAAAGCTCGGAAAGTGAGGAGCATTCGTAAAATATGGAATGATGTTCTTTTTTTCTCATGTTACGGTAATTTTGGAAAAATATTTGTATTGTGCACCAAATATAAAATTTTATATTTGACCGCCACAGGTCATTCAAAAGGAATGGTGGCTGAAAATTTTATAGAAGTATAAAATCAAAAACAGTTGGTAATGAAATTCAGGTATATTCTTGTCTTATTGATCATTTCCGCTTCTTGTTCCACAACCCGAACCCCGGTAGAACCTTTTCGTACACTTAATGCCCAGCAATATATTAAAGAATATAAAGATCTTGCCATTCAGGAGATGAATCGTACAGGTATACCGGCAAGTATTACGCTGGCTCAGGGCATACTGGAATCCGATTATGGCAACAGCAGGTTGGCGACAGAGGGCAACAACCATTTCGGGATAAAGTGCCATAGCGACTGGAACGGCAAAAGGATATATCATGACGATGACAGGAAGAATGAATGTTTTAGAAAGTATACAGATGATTACCAATCTTATAAAGATCATTCCAGATTTTTGACTTCATCCAGGCGGTATGCATTTCTTTTTGATTATGACCGTACCGATTATAAGAAATGGGCCAGAGGCCTCAAGAAAGCCGGTTATGCCACCAGTGCGACTTACGCCTCTAAACTGATCAACCTTATCGAACGCTATCAGTTGCATCAGTATGACGAAAATCGCTATTCGTCTCATTATGCAAGCTCTTCGAGTAACTCCCGGCTTGGAGACGTGGATAACTATCAAATATCCGCGCAGAAACATACTGTCCGCATGCGCAACAGAATTGATTATATTAAGGTGAAAGAAGGCGATACGTTTAAAAGCCTTAACGAAGAACTCAATATGCTGCCGTGGGAATTGAAAAAATATAATGAGCTGGACGATAACGCCACCCTGGAACCGGGACAGATTCTTTATTTACAGCCCAAGCGCAATAAGGCTGAAAAGGGCTACGACGTTCACATTGTGCAGGAAGGGGATACCATGTATTCCATCTCTCAACATTATGGGATCAAACTGGATAAATTGTATGATAAAAACCGCATGGAAAAAGGAGAGCAACCTGAGCCGGGTCAAAAAATCTGGCTGAGGAAGAAGAAATCTAACATCGTGGAAAAAGGTGATTAGAGTGGATATTTGAATTGGGTGCTTTTTGTGATTTGATACTTGAGTTAGACTGCATTAAACTCTTCAATATTTTTGAATCCTTTCAGAAATTCCTTCACATCCATCTTTTTTTTACCTGACTGCTGAATTTCTTTGAGGTGAATAAATCCGTCCGGAGTGGCTACTTTTATATAGTTTTTATGGTCGGATAAAAGGGTACCGCAGGCATGTTCATGTACCTTTTTTTCGGGATATGCCTGAAAGATTTTAAGCGGTATCTGATCTGAATTGTTTAAAAGGGTTTGAGCAGCCGGATAAGGGCTTAGTCCCCGAATAAAATTGTATATTTCGCTACAGGTCTTGTGCCAATCAATCCGGCAGTCTTCTTTGAATATTTTGGGAGCTTTTTTTAATGTTTGCCTGTTTTTGCTCAGTTCATCCTGCGAAATGGCCCGGTAGTTGTTGTTTCGTATGGCCTCTACCGTTTCCACCACCAATTCGGCTCCCAGCATCTTCAGCTTGTCATGGAGCGTTCCGGCAGTTTCATCCTGTGTGATCTCCGTTGCTTTTTTCTTAATGATTTTTCCCGTATCAACCTTATCATCGAGAAAGAATGTTGTGACTCCTGTTTTGGACTCACCGCTGATGATTACATGATTGATGGGGGCCGCTCCACGATAATCGGGCAGGAGGGAGGCATGCAAATTGAAGGTTCCATATTCCGGTATATTGAATACTTCCGAAGGCAAAATTTTGAAAGCAACCACTACCTGGAGCATTGGATCCAGATCTTTTAGCCGTTGAATAAAATCCCGGTCTGAAAGATTTTCAGGCTGAAGAATGGGCAATCCTTGCTCCTTTGCATACTTTTTGACGGGAGATTCCCGGATTTGCTGGCCTCTGCCGGCAGGCTTATCAGTATTGGTAACCACACCCACCACATTATAGTTGTTTTCCACCAGGGCCTTCAGGCTTTCTACGGAAAAATCAGGTGTACCCATAAAAACAATGCGAAATGCACTTTTTGAGACCATACAGCCTTTTTTATGATGTTAAAAGGAAACCATTATGAATCAGCCCATTTGTTATCTTTACCGGATTCGGAGTAAGAAACGGACTTTTTGGGTTCTTTTTCGCCTGCTTCTTCTTCATTGTTTTTTTTTAGTTCATTGGGATCGACCAGTTCCAGCCGGTGTCCCATTTTAAGTTTTTTCGTTTTCAGGTAAAAGCGGTTGTATTCGTTGGGTTCCACCTCCAGGGGGATATTCTCCACGATTTCCAGTCCATACCCCTCAAGACCTTTCCTTTTTACCGGATTATTGGTTAACAGCCTGATTTTACCAAGCCCGAGTTCCCGGAGTATGTTGGCACCAACTCCGTAATCCCTTTCATCTTCTTCGAATCCCAGATCCAGATTGGCTTCCACTGTATCTCTCCCCTGTTCCTGTAATTTATAGGCCTTTATTTTATTGAAAAACCCAATGCCCCGTCCTTCCTGGTTCATATATACCAGTACGCCTTTTCCTTTCTTTTCGATCATCTCCATGGCTTTGTGCAACTGCGGGCCACAATCGCACCTTTTGGAACCAAATATATCGCCGCTTATGCAAGAAGAGTGGACTCTCACCAGCACAGGCTCTTCTTTGTTCCATTTTCCCTTTACCAGGGCAATATGTTCGACACCGTTGGATTTCTGTTTAAAGGGAATCAGCTCAAAATTGCCGTATTCTGTGGGCAGTTTAACGCGAACCCCCCTTTCTATAAGTGATTCCTGCCGTATGCGATAGGCTATCAGGTCTTCAATGGTAACGGTCTTTAGGTTGAACTTTTGGGAAATTTCTATCAATTCCGGAAGGCGCGCCATAGAACCATCGTCGTTCATGATCTCCACCAGTGCCCCTCCCGGTTTTAATCCGGCTAAACGGGTCAGATCAACCACTGCTTCAGTATGCCCTGCCCTTCTCAGTACTCCATTATTTTTTGCTTTTAGCGGAAATACGTGACCCGGCCTGCCCATATCTTCGGGCTGTGTTTTGGGGTCAACCAGGGCTTTTATGGTTTTGGCCCTGTCCGATGCCGATATTCCTGTAGTACAGCCGTGTCCGATCAGGTCCACGGATACCGTAAAAGGTGTTTCATGGAATGAGGTGTTTTTGTCAACCATCATTTCCAGCTCCAGTTCGTTACATCTTTCTTCAGGCAGGGGAGCACAAATTAATCCGCGACCATATTTGGTCATGAAGTTTACGGTTTCAGCAGTGATCTTTTCGGCAGCCACTATAAAATCGCCCTCGTTTTCCCTTGCTTCGTCATCCACGACAATCACAAGTTTGCCTTCTCTTATATCGTTTATGGCTTCTTCTATGGTATTTAGCCTGTGCTTTAGTTCATCCTGATTCTGGCTCATATGCTTCAGCTCTATAACCTGTGTAATAATGTACAAAACTACATAAAGTGACAAAAATGGCCTAATTATTGTTCATGAAAATCCCTATTCTCATTATTTTCGGTTTCTTCCTTTGTGCCCGTTATAAATGAAAAGATCTTCCTGACGGCTTTAGTGTAGGTGTCTGTGTTAAGTATCATGGAATCGTTTGATGCTTTGTAAGTCAGGAATATACCAATGGGAAGGAAGACCAGGGATGAAAGCCACATCCCGAAGTATGCGGGTAATACTCCTTTCTCTACAAAGTTTTCACCGGATATGTCAATAATGTAATAAATGATGAAAAATACGACGGAGACCACCAGAGGTGCTCCCAGGCCTCCTTTACGGATGATCGAACCCAACGGGGCACCTATAAAGAAAAAGATGAGGCAGGCAAAAGACAGAGTAAACTTTTTATGCCAGTGAATCTGATGCTTGAAGATGTTCTTCTGCCTCTGCTCAAATATCTTTTTTGAGTCGGTTATTTTCTGGCTGTTTTGTCTGGCATTGCTCAGTGCATGGTTTATTATATTCAGTTTATGTCTGGTTTCAAGGGTATCCAGGAAAGTATCCACATCGAATGTATTGGGGTTATTATCGAATTTTTGGGGTTGCTCTTGTGTTTCCGGATGGTCTGAAGATGATGCATCTCCACCCGTTCCTGCATATTGTATTTCGGATGGACGGGTTACGTAGTTTGAGGCTGTTGAATCCGGGAGAGCGGTATACATGTAGGCATATTCCTTTTCTTTTACCGGCTGCAGACTGTCACGGGCGTAAATGTAAGGGGGTGAATCCGCATTTTTATCTTCCGGATTTGTATCCGGAGAATTTTCTGAGGCCTGCTGGGACTTTTTTGCTTCCCGGGCCTCTGACCTGTTCTTTACTTCGTTACGGGCATGCTTGTTATGTTTTTCATGAACAAACAGGTTGTTATCCAGTTCCTTTGAAAGCTCTGCGGCTTTTTGGTTATAACTATGCCTCAGGGAGTCTCTGTTTTTTTCCAGTTCATTGATCGAGAGCATTTGGTAATTGTCCTTGAAAAGTTGTTCATCGGTACGGCTGAAACTGAAACCTGAAATATCAATCAATATGGTTTCTTTATCGAAGGTTCTCTGTTGAAAAGGATATTGTTTTTCTTCTCCCCGTGGTTTTGATTTATTGCTTTCCTGCATCTCAGCATAGGATCGGCCGTGGAAAAGGGTAACCAGCAGTTCGGATTCATCACTCGTCATGTTGATGTATCCTGAATCGGCCACCGTTACCTGGGCATTTCCTTTTTCTTTATTGTGTTCATAGATCATGATGTCTTTCATCAGATTGGTGCGGGGATTTTTGTGACCTACCTTTATGCTGTAGCCCTCGATATCATTGTAGAATACACCTTCTCTGATTTGCAGCTCTTCTCTTTGCTGCTTGATGTCGTAGCGCAGGGATAATGCTTTGAGGTTGGCATAGGGAATCACATGATTGGCATAAAAGAAGGCCCCGATACTTAGGCAAACTACAAGAACAATCAGTGGCCTCATGAATTTTTGCAGCGAAATGCCTGAAGATTTAATGGCAGTAAGCTCCGAATATTCGCCCAGATTCCCGAATGTCATAATAGAAGACAACAATACAGCAAGCGGAAGGGCAAGAGGTACCAACGAAGCGGAAGCATATAGCAACAACTCGGCAATAATGTCCCATCCCAGTCCTTTTCCCGCCAGGTCATCGATAACTCGATATAAAAACTGAAGGATCAGGATGAACTGGACAACAAAAAATGTGGCTATAAGTGGTTTTATAAACGATTTAATCAGTAATTTATGTAGACGTTTCAAGGTATTGCGCTCTGTTTTTTTAAGATATAAACGTTGGCAAAATTAAGTTATTTTCTTAAGGAATGCTTGAGCAAAAGGGTAAAAAAAGAATGCGTTATTGTAACCCTTACCGGTCAAATTCTTGTTTTTTTTGGCAAAACTTGCTCGGTAAGGTACTTATAAACTGAGAAATGTTATCAATGAGCGTCCAGTTAAGTTACACCCAGTGCATTTTTTAGATTATCAACTTGTTTTTCCCATAGGAAGGAAACGTCGGATTTTTCTTCTTCCTCTGCAAAATCAGTAACCAAAAGGGTAACGTCCCCGGTCAGATCGTCCTCCAGGATTTTGAACTCAAAATAACTTTGATTATCCTGATCATCCAACCATTTAAAACGGATGTAACGGTTCTTCTTTTGATGCAAAATACGGGCTGGGTATTCCACCCCGTCCCATATAAAGGTGAACACATCTTCATTGACACGGATATCATCGGCAAACCATTCAACCAATCCGCCCGCCGTGCTTAGGCGGGGAAATAAAATGACAGGTGATACGTTTATAAAAAATTCAATTTCCAGTTCTGATTTCATATTTCAGAGGTTTTATCTTCATAATGATTTGATGCAATATATAAAATTCTGCATAATCTTCATTGATATTTTTATAAAATATTATATTTGCACCTTCAAAATCATGGCGAGATAGCTCAGGTGGTTA
This sequence comes from Bacteroidales bacterium, assembly GCA_018334875.1. NCBI lineage: Bacteria > Pseudomonadati > Bacteroidota > Bacteroidia > Bacteroidales > Bacteroidales bacterium. Next base: position 16,287 of record JAGXLC010000035.1, read on the forward strand.
GAGCGCAGCATTCATAATGCTGAGGTCGTGAGTTCGAGCCTCACTCTCGCTACCCCTCTTTCGGGAAAGCCCCAACAGCCGGCTTTCCCTTTTTATTTTCCCGGTTATTTTCGGCATTGGTTTTTTGTATGCGGTTCATTATTTGTAATGATCTAATTCCGAAACTCTTTCCTGTTGGTGCATCATTTTTTCCAATACTTTGTCTTTAGGCATATAAATGTTCGTTTCCGTACGGAGATTGTGTCAATATCGGTCATAATATACGGTTCAATATCTTAAGTTATTTATTTAATGATTTGATTTTATAGTAGGTAGCAACTTTTGGCATAGAATGTGATACAATAATTATATACAACAAAAATTTCAATTATGAAAGTAAATCTTAAACCGAATGAAATTGTGGTTAAGGCCGGAGACTCCCAACACCTGAACGGAAAAGGCAAAATTACCGGTAAATTGATTCTCACCAATCAGAGGGTGTATTTTAAATCGCCTGAAAAATCAGAGTATAACATGGAGATCGTGCCCACGGAAATAGAGGAAGTGATATTTTTCAACACCAGTGCTTTTTCATCCAATGGTCTAAATATCGTTACCAGGGCAGGAGAGGAGTTGAAATTTAAAATTAAGCAGCGGGATTCCTGGGGGAAAGCCATCAATCAGATGTATTGAAAACCATGCGCCTCCCAATTTTCTATATAATTAGAGTCTGTCTATAATGTCCGCTGGCTACGTTACGCTCGTTTTTCATGCCAGTCATTTATATCTGGTAGAGAGTTACGGTCGTACATCTCTACATTTGGTATTCAAAACTCGCAAGCCTTGCCAGCGAACATTCTAGCCAAGACTCTTTCAAATCTATTTGACTTTATAAACAAACATTAATTAGATCAAATGTAATCCCTGGCTGAGATGGATATCAACAAGAAAAAATAAAGGCACAAAATGTGAGTTATTTCTCTTGAGGATGCTATATTTGCGCACACAAAAATCAGAATTATGGCTTTAGAAATAGGTGATCAGGATCTCAGTAAATTCATTCTCATTGGCGACCGGGTGTTGATTAAACCCAAGGATCCGCAATCCAAAACCAAATCGGGTTTATATCTTCCTCCCAGTGTACAGGAAAAAGAAAAAATCCACAGTGGTTACGTTCTGAAGGTGGGTCCCGGGTATCCCATTCCAGCGGTTACAGATGAGGATGAACCGTGGAAAGACCAACAGGATGAGGTGAAGTATGTTCCTTTGCAGCCAAAGGAAGGGGATTTGGCCATTTATTTACAGAGTACGGCTCATGAGATCATTTTTAAAAATGAAAGGTATATTATTGTTCCCCATAATTCAATTTTGATGGTCATCAGGGATGAAGGCCTGTTTGAATAAGGAAGTAACACTTGGGCATAAAAAAAGCCGGAAATGTTTTCATTCCGGCTTTTTTTAAAGGTACTAATCAAATGATCTCATGCGCATTCCTCCCATGGGGCGCATATCTCCCATAGGACACATCCCTCTGTTTCCTCTCATGTTTCCCATACGTTGTTGCATAAAATTGCCCCGTGATCTTTTCATGCGGGCATCGAAGATTGCACGCTGTTCTTCCGTGAGGATTTCCCTTATTTCCTGATGATGTTCAGCACGGGCTTTTTGCATTTCGGTACGTATCTCTCCCATTTCTTCAATGGTGTTGTTGATGGCTGCCATGTCAGGATCATCCTGGGTTTGAAGCGTTCTGAGCGAAGCCCTTTTTTCCGTTAAACGGTTTCGGTACTGAGTCATCTCTTTCATCTGATCTGTTCTAAGATCTTTGATTTGTTCCTGTTGGTCGTCGTTCAGATCGGGAATCATCTGGCATTGCCGATGAAATCCAGGTCCACCGGACCTACCCATGCTCTGGCCTTTAAATCCCTGGCCTCTTTGAGCCATAACATTCGCGGCTGTAAAAAGAAACAGCCCTGCAAAAAGAATTGTTAATAATCGATTGAATCTTTTCATTTTGATTTGATTTTAATAATAATTGGTAATTTATTTGCTTTCATTTTCTGTCCATTCTACCATGGGGCGGACCACCCTTTCTCATACCGGCTCCGGGTTCATGTCTGCCGTGATCGGCCATTTCCATGATCATCCTGTTGAGTCTTTCTCTTTGTTCGGGTGTACAAAGCTTTTTCATTTTGGTGAAATGATCGATGGTATTTTTTTTCAGTTGGGTATGAAGCGTTCCGATTTCCCTGGCCAACCTGTTCATCTTGCTGCTGTCGGACGCCTCTTTTGCCAGCTCCTCCATTAAGGTATCTCTTTTGTTGCTGAGTTCCCGGGCAATGCCTTTCATTAACTCCATGTTTTCTTTATGTAATGTTTGAAATTCCCGGAACTGTTCCTGATCGAGCTGGAGCCTTCTTTTTATGAAGTATTCAAAGCCCCGGCCTTCTTGTTGTCCCCCTTTTCTCTGCAAGCTGTCGTTTCTCCGGGGCCATCTGTCTTTACCCTTTCTTTGTGCTGCCCATTCGTCGCTGTCTTTGTTTCGTTCCGACCAGTCGGGTTTTTCAACAGAGAAAGAAGGCTCTTTCCATTTATGCTGATAGTTTTGATATATGATTGTCCCCAAAGCTGCTATATTGATTACAAAAAGCAGTATGAGCGCTCCTATCAGTATTTGTTTCTTAGTAAATTTATTCATCGTTTGTTCCGTTTTCAGCTTGTGTTTCTGTTAGCAACTCTTGTTCTACTATTTCCAGTTCCATGCCGTTCAGATACTGACTCCTGGCGTAATCCTCAATGTAATTGATCTGTTGGGCTGAGGAAGCCGTTTCGTTTTGAGTTTGCATTCCTTGTCCCAAATGCACCCCAATATAAATTCCAAGCCCAAGGATGATAAAATATATGGCAGGCTGGAGAATTTTCCTTCCAACACCGGTAAATCCGGGGGCTGACCTGGTTTTTCTGTTTTCCATCCTTTGCTTTAACCTTGTATAGAAGAAGGGTTGATGGGATATTTCTTCGTTACGGAGCGCATTCCATGCCTTCTTTGTATTTTCATAAATCGAACGGCACGATGCACATGTTTCCAGATGTTGGTGAATATACTTCATCTGGTTTTCCGGTAACTCTTTATCCAGATATTGCAACAATTGCTTATGTACTTTAGAACATTTCATCTTTATTGAATTTCTTTTATTATGACACCCTATCCGTATATTTTATTACAATTTTTCAGTATTTTAAACCCAAATTATTCAAAAATAATCCTGGATCCCTCCCACAAACCATTGCACATTCATAAACTTTCCCGCTTGGCAGGATTTATAAGTGATCCGGATTAAACTGAGCTACCAGTTTTTTCTGCAGCTTTTTCCTGGCCCGGTTGATTAAAACACCTGTTTCGGTTACAGAAATATCCATAATCCCTGCTATTTCCTTGTAGGGTAACCCTTCAAGCTTGTTCAGGGTTATGGCGGTTTTTTGTTTCTCCGGTAACTGGTCAATGGCCTTGAAAAGTATCTCTTTTCTCTCTTCCGATTCCATTTGTTCCTGAGATATTTTTTGATCGTCCGCTACATTTTCCATGGAGTTATTGTTTTTGTTTTCAAAGATCGCATCCAGGCTGCTAAAAATGTTCCGTCTTTTTTTATCTCTGATATAATTCAATGATTTGTTGACTGTTATTTTATACAACCAGGTGGATATTTTTGATTGTTCCCTGAAAGAATGCACAGAATCATAGACCTTTATGAATACCTCCTGGGCTATATCCATGGCGTCTTCCTTATTACGAACAAATTTGTTGGCCACATTCAGCACCAGATGCTGATATGTATCCACAAATTCCTTAAATGCCGTTTCTTCTTTGTTTTTCAGACCCTGAATAATCTCCTGATCAGTCATTGTTGTAGCAATTCCTCAACATATTCTTTAATTATGACACCTGGGGACAAAAATTTATTACAAATTGATATCAATTATTTTCCATCGTTTGAAATGGGATTTACTGCTAAATTACATTTTTCATAACAATTGAGCCAACGGAATTCAGTCAAATAAAAAATATTAAATTATTTTCCGCTCTTTTTGGCTACTTATATATCTTTGTGGCTACTTTTATTTAATATGAACATAGGACATAAAAACCGGCCAAATGAACATTGAAGCAAGGATAACGGAAACGGTAAGAAAGGCGCTGGCATCCCTGTATTCTACGGAGGTACATACCAGGGAGGTTCAAATTCAGCGTACACGGAAGGATTTTCAGGGAGATTTTACTGTGGTGGTATTTCCGTTTTTGAGGTATTCCAAAAAACCTCCGGAACAAACCGGGGAGGCTCTTGGTGCTTATTTAAAGGAAAATATGGATGAGATTGCAGATTTTAATGTGATCAAGGGATTTTTAAACCTAACCATTGACAATGCTTTCTGGCTGCGGTTTCTCAATAATATGAATCAAAGGGAGAATATTTATGATTTATTTACCCGTGAAACAGAGAGGCGGGTAGTGGTGGAATATTCTTCTCCCAATACCAATAAACCGCTACATTTGGGGCATATAAGAAACAACCTTCTGGGTTTTTCTATCTCCAGGATCATGAAAGCAGCCGGGAATGATGTTAAAAAGGTTAATCTGGTAAACGACCGGGGGATTCATATATGCAAATCCATGCTGGCCTGGCAGAAGTGGGGTAATGGAGTGACTCCTGAATCTGCAGGTGTTAAAGGAGATCATTTGGTCGGAGATTATTATGTGAAGTTCGATAAAGAATATAAGAAACAGGTACAGGAACTTATAGGTAAAGGCATGTCTAAAGCACAGGCAGAAAAGGAAGCTCCTCTCATTAAAGAAGCCCGGCAAATGTTACACAAATGGGAAAATGATGATCCTGAAACGGTGGAGTTGTGGGAAAAGATGAATAAATGGGTATTGGAAGGATTTGATAAAACCTATCAGGCACTCGGAGTGGATTTTGATAAAATTTATTATGAATCGGAGGTATATAAAAAAGGAAAGAATGAAGTGCTGAAAGGAGTGGATATGGGTGTATTTTACCGGGAGGAAGATGGATCTGTGTGGGCTGATCTTTCGGATGAAGGCCTGGATCAGAAACTGTTGCTCCGAAAAGACGGCACTTCCGTATATATTACCCAGGATATCGGCACTGCCATACAACGGTACAACGAATTCAAATTTGATGACCACATTTATGTGGTGGGAAATGAACAGAATTATCATTTTCAGGTATTAAAAATACTGCTGGATCAACTGGGTTATGAATGGGCAGATAACCTGTATCATCTGGCTTATGGGATGGTTGAACTTCCCGAAGGAAAAATGAAATCCAGGGAAGGTACCGTAGTGGATGCCGATGATCTCATTAGTGAGATGATACAAACAGCGGAAACCATCTCAAAGGATTCCGGGAAGATAGGAAATTTTAGTGAGGAAGAGAAAAAACGGATATATCGTACGGTTGGTCTGGGAGCACTAAAGTATTTCATACTGAAGGTGGATCCTAAAAAGAACATGACTTTTGATCCTGAGGAATCGGTTGATTTTAACGGCAACACCGGACCCTTCATTCAGTACAGCTACGCAAGGATCAATTCGTTGCTGGATAAGGCCAGAGACAGAGATTACAATATTCCGAACCATGTAAATGAAAATGTGAAGATAAATGATAAAGAAATTCAGCTCATCAAACTGATCCATCAATTTCCCTATGAAATCTCCGAAGCCGCAGAACAGGGAGAACCCTCAGTGATCGCCAATTTTGTATATGAACTTGCCCGGGAATTCAATCAGTTTTATCATGAATATCCGGTGTTGAGGGCTGAGGTTGTGCCATCCGTACATTTGCGACTAATGCTTTCTTCGCAGGTTGCAAAGGTTCTTCGCGAAGCCATGTGGCTTTTGGGTATTGATTTGCCGGAAAGAATGTAATCAAAAAATCAGAAACAAATGAATAACGCGGAATGCAGGGTTCCACAGGATTTACATATACATACCACCTTTTCTCATCTTGACAGTGCGGTTGCAGAACAGCAAACCCCCGAACTGATTGCACGCATCAGGCATGCCAAAGTCATTGGTATCAGCGATCACTTTGAACATTTCTATGAAAGATTTGAGTCGTATCGGACAACGCTGAAGCAATATGGATTTCATACAGGGACGGAAGTTGACGGAGCTGAGTATACTCAGGAAGCGGCACAACTTGATTTTGAGTATTATATTTATCATTGCCGTGATTATCGGTCAGAGTACAGGGGGATTGAAAACCTGCTGGCTACCGGAAAACCGGTAATTATAGCCCATCCTATGGTTCTTGAAACAGATTTGAACAAGGTACCCCCTGAGTGTTATATAGAGATCAACAACCGCTATGTTTGGAAGAACGACTGGAGGAATAAACTGGCGCCTTTTACCGGGCGGTTTAATTTTGTTATTGGCTCTGATTCCCACCAGCCCAACTGGCTTAACCAAAATGTTGCCCGGTATGTTGCGGGAGAGCTAAATGTTAAAGAGTCCATCTTATTTGATTGATGCAGAAAAAATTTGATTATGAAAGCAATGGTTTTAAGGAATCTGGCTGATCTGAAAGAAGAAGACGAACCTTTGGAGCTGGTTGAATGGCCTGTGCCCGCACCGTTGGAAGGAGAGATTTTGATCAGGGTTTCCAGATGCGGCGTATGCCATACCGAGCTGGATGAGATTGAAGGACGCACACCGCCACCCAAGTTTCCTGTCATATTGGGTCATCAGGTTGTCGGTTATGTTGAAAGAAACGGAAAACATGCAAAGCGATTCAGCAAGGGTGAAAGGGTAGGAGTGGCCTGGATCTTTTCTGCTTGCGGTAAATGCAAACAATGTAAGAACGGGAATGAGAATTTGTGTGAAAAGTTTAAAGCCACCGGAAGAGACGCTCATGGAGGTTATGCAGAATATATGGTGGTTCCCGAAGGCTTTGCCTATCCCATACCCGAATTTTTTAACGATTCCGAAGCTGCCCCTTTACTATGTGCCGGTGCCATCGGATATCGTTCGCTGCGGCTGACCCACCTGAAAAACGGGCACCTTCTCGGACTGACCGGGTTTGGTGCTTCCGGTCATCTGGTGCTTAAGATGGCCAAACACCAGTTTCCGAAGTCTCCCATCTATGTTTTTGCCCGGAATCCCAATGAGAGAAAGTTTGCCAAATCGCTCGGAGCTGCCTGGGCAGGAGATACAGTAGATACACCTCCCCGAAAACTTGATGCGATAATAGATACTACACCCGTCTGGAAACCGGTAGTGGAAGCTTTAAAGAGACTTGATGCCGGCGGTCGTCTGGTGATCAATGCCATTCGTAAGGAAGATGTGGATATCGACTATCTTCAGAATATTGATTACCCGAGTCACCTCTGGCTGGAGAAAGAAATTAAGAGTGTGGCCAATGTGGAACGAAGGGATGTAAGGGAGTTTTTGGAACTGGCTGCTGAAATTCCCATTAAGCCCGATTATGAAGAGTATCCACTTGAAAAGGCAAATGAGGCATTGATGGAGATCAAACAAAGCAAGATCCGCGGTGCCAAAGTGCTGAAGATGGAATGAGCAGAGAACAGAGAGCAAAAGCAAGACAAGAAGTTTCAGGTTTCAGGTTAAATATGAAGTTCAGTTTATTAACAGTATGATATTTCCGGATAAGATTCATTGTTAAATTGTGAAACTGTTACATTGTTGGAATTCTGCGGATAACAGCTAATGACAATAGAGTGGCAATAAAACTTGTCCGGCTCTTTGACGGATGACCACCGAATGACAATTTATTGATTCTGCAAACTGACCTCTGTTTTGTGCTTTAGGCTTTTTAGGTATTCTTGTTCTTTTCTGCCAGTTTTTTGCATAATTTTGCTATTTTTGATACACAAATCCACATACCCGTATTTTATGGCAAAATGGACCCTTTTCTCAGCCTTTCTTTCAGCTTTCTTTTTCTCCACGATTTTTTCCCATGCCCAGATCGACACCTTTGACCTGAGCCTTTACAAGCTCCCCGAGCTGGAGCGTCATCAGCTTGATTTCAGTTTGGATGCCGACGGGAGTGGTAATGATCAATTTTATGAGAATTATGAATTTGGTGAGATTTTTGAATATCAAAAAAATCGTTCTGATTTTGGCAGTTCAATAGGAGGTACTTATAAAAGTTACTATAACAGCAGGGATTATCAGGGGAATCATAGGATCAGCCTGGGATTCAATGCTCATTTAACGCATCAAAATTCAGAAAAGCAGGAAATGTACCAGGAACTTAAGGAGAATTTTGGATTATCTTTATCCGGAAAATCCAGTAACCGGTTTTATTCCGACAATCTGTATTATTTAGCAACCAATTTGAGTTTTGCTGTTTCCACCAGATTCCGAAATTTGGAACGCAAGTGGGATACTTTAGACAATTTCAGAAATTCCGTTGACGAATCGAGGGCTGTGCACATTTCTTTGCCGGTTTCTGCAGGAAAGGGCAGGATTGAACCCCTTCGGGACGCAAGAATGGCGGTTTATATCATGGATCAGCTTTCCGGGAAAGGGAAACTTAACCGTAATCCCACAGAGGAGGAGATTCTGGATTTCGCCAGGCTGATTGCAGAGATCAAGAACGAGCGTTTTTTTGATGCACGACTGCGGAGGGTATATGAAATGACACGCCTGGATTCTTTCCTCAGAGAAAATGATCTTGCCGGCAAGCAGGACATCGGGTATTTTACTACCATGAATGATTATTGGCGTTATGCCAACAATCCATACCGCGGATCGGGATCCAGATTTTCCATAGGTATTGATCCTTATTACTGGTCGAATTATTCATTCGGTGAAACAAAGGAACCTGGAGATAACAAAAAAATTATTTCCACCTGGAGGCGCATTGAGATAAAAGTACGTCTCAGGTATGCTTATGAATCCTCC
>JAGXLC010000036.1 GCA_018334875.1 Bacteroidales bacterium
CCCGTGATATACGTATCGATAATACACTGGAATGGCAGAAAAATCACTGGACCTCCATAGAATCTGCCTATAGCGCTTCGCCCTTCTTTGAATTTTTTATGGACGATTTCCTGCCGTTTTATAACCGAAAATATGAGTTTCTGATCGATTTCAATATGAAGCTTCAGGATATGGTGCTTGATCACCTTGAGATCGATACCCCTGTAAAATTGACTACGAGATTTCATAAAACCACTCCGCCAGATACGGATGATTACCGGGATGCCATCCATCCGAAAAAAAGGATGAAAAAGCAGGATCCTGCTTTCCGCCCTGCTTTTTATTACCAGGTGTTTCAGGAACGGTACGCTTTTATTCCCAACCTGAGCATCATTGATCTGCTCTTTAATGAAGGGCCGAATGCAGAAAATATTCTTAAGCAGAGCATATCCCGTTTCAATCGTCATGATGAATGAAGAAGAAAGATGGCGGGCTGCTTGTTCAGATCAGGAACGGCCTTCCTCCATTCTTTGATGGTTTTGGTTTGTATCTTTTCGTTTTCAAGGGTGATGTTTGAAGCAATGCAGAGGAGTGTGCGGTCCCGGCAATGTTCCAGGATATCTTTCAGCAGTTGGTTGTTCCGGTACGGAGTTTCCATGAATATCTGTGTGTGATTTTCCTGTTGTGACCTTTTTTCAAGCATTTTTAGCTTTTTTATCCTTTCGTTCGATTGAATGGGGAGGTAGCCGTTGAATGCAAAATGTTGTCCGTTAAGTCCTGAACCCATAAGAGCCAGGGTGACGGAAGAAGGACCCACCAGGGGTACTACCCTTATTTCCTGCTTATGAGCCATGCGGACAATGTCCTCCCCGGGGTCGGCAATGCCCGGAACACCGGCCTCGGTTATCAAACCGACATCCCTGCCCTTCTTTAATGGAGCCAAAAATTCTGGGAATTGCCCTTTATCGGTATGTTTGTTGAGCACAAAAAAGGTAAGCCCATCGATGGATTTTTCTGCATCGACCTTTCGTATATAACGCCTGGCCGAGCGTATATTCTCTACAATGAATATGTCCAGCCTGCTGATGATGTTTTTAACTTCTGCGGGTATCACCGCATCAACCCCGTCATCACCAAGCGTCGTGGGTATCAGATATAGCTTCCCTTTCATATTATATGTGTTTTAAGCCAATAAAGCCTTCAGGTTTCAAAGATGCATAAAGTTTCAAAGATGCATAAAATTATTACGAGGGGGTGATGATTCAAACATGATATTTAGCCTGCAACCAGTTGACATGAAAAATTTATTGAACCATATCAGGCATAAAAGACGACATTTAAGAATCCCAGGCATTCCATTTTTTTCAATGCTACAACTATATGACCAACATTGACCACCAATGACTACCAAATGCTTCTGCAAGCTCTAGATTACGTTTTGCCACCTTCTCGATGAATGACTAGCGAATGACGATTTTATTTCCCTGCCAACTCTATATTTCGGGGTTTGCTCCCGCAGAATGCGGGACCAACTGCCAACTAATTTTACTAAATCTTATTCCCTTAAATCTGATTCTGCAATATAGTAACCTGCCGGCTAATTTTCAGCTCCTGATCAAACCTTCAAATAATCAAACTTTCAGATGGGATTTGCTGTTATAGTTTTATTATATTTGTTTTCTTAATTTCAAAATATCAGTAAATTGAAAATCACTTTTTTAGGCACAGGCACCTCGCAAGGTGTTCCCGTTATCGGTTGTGATTGTGATGTATGCCGGTCGAACGATCCCAGGGATAAACGACTGAGAACTTCCATACTGATAGAGGTTAAGGACAAAGTTTATGTAGTGGATACCGGTCCGGATTTCCGGCAGCAGATGCTCAATGAAGCGGTACACAATATTACTGGTATTATTTATACCCATGAACATCGCGATCATGTAGCCGGCCTGGACGATGTACGGCCAATCAATTATCTGAAGCAGAAACCCATTGATATATATGGTGAAGAGCGGGTGCTGGAAGCCCTCAAACAAATGATACCTTATGCTTTTAAAGAAAACAAATATCCGGGCGTACCCGATATCAACCTTAATCAGATTGCCAATCAGCCATTTGCCATCAATGGAGTGGAGTTTACGCCCATCCGGGTATATCACTACAAACTTCCCGTATTTGGCTTCCGCATCGGGGATTTAACCTATATTACCGATGCCAATTATATTCCCGAGGAAGAGAAAGAGAAAATCGTGGGCAGCAAATACATCATTGTGAATGCCCTCCGAAAGAAGAAGCACATCTCACACTTCAGCCTTTCCGAATCTGTGGAGCTGATTCGCGGGTTCAGTCCCCGCAAGGCTTATTTAATCCATATGAGCCATCAGATGGGCTTTCATGAAAAAGTAAATGATGAATTGCCCGAATATGTGAGCCTGGCTTATGATGGACTTTCCTTTGAGGTATAGGCCCTCTGTATAACAGGTTTGTTTTAACCCTTCGGGCAAGTACATCTTTTATAATTTCTATACAGGCTCATTTGCTTTGTCGACAAAATCAGGATTATATGCCATCATTTAAAAGAAAAATCTTTTATTATTGCAACCTTAAGGTCTTCTTTACGTCTACTTTATATTACGAAACAATTCATTCAAAACAATAAAAATTATGAAAACTTACCGATTGATTTTAGCTCTATTTGGCATGGCGATGGTCGTATTTACATCATGTGAAAACGACAACGATTTAGAAAAACCTACCCTCCAACTGGAATTTGAAACAGTAACTTCGGAGTCAAGCCTGAAAAGTACAGCGGCCAACAGTATTGAATTTACAAGTGGTCATATTATTCTGGAAAATGTAGAATTTCAAACGGAATCGGAGACCGATTCAGTTGAGGTGGATTTTGAGATAGACAGTTACATCACCCTTGATTTTGCTACCGGAGAGACCGATCCCGATCTCTCATACGTAGAAATTGTTCCCGGGAATTATACGGAAATTGAGATTGAAGTTGAACTTTGGGATCAGAATGACCAGCCGTCTATTGATTTGAGCGGCACATGGACCAATGAAAACGACACAGAAATACCTGTTAGATTATTGTTGCCAGTGGGGCAAACATTTTCATTGGAGCAGGAGGGTGAATTTACTATTGGGGAAAGTACTTCTGTGATTGCCCGGATTACTTTTGACCCCAACGCTTGGTTTGCCGGGGATGCGGGTGAATTACTTCCTGAAGCCACAAAGAACGAAGAAGGTGTCATCGTTGTCAGCCCCGATCAGAACCCCAACATTTACGATATTATTAAGGATGCAATAGACCGCACCAGCGAAGTGGAAATAGAAATGTAATTTCATTATTATAAAGATATGTATTTATGAGAAAACTCGTCTTAACAACAATTTTACTTGCAGGTACAATTATTTTTTCAAGTTGTGATAAAGAAGATGAAATCGAAAATTGGATTGTCGGAACCTGGAATATTGACAAGTATGAGCAATTGGACTACGAAGATGGTGAGCTGACAGGAGAAAGTGAAAGTACCGATCAGGGAAAAATTGAATTCAGAGAAGATGGCACGGGATCCGATATGGGAGGGAATTTTATTGGCAGTGACTTTGAATGGGAAAATACAGATGAAAAGTTAATGCTTACAGCAGGGGGGACAACTACTGAGTACAAAATCGAGGAATATTCCACAAGCAATTTTGTTTTCAGCATTACAACCACAAGTGGTTCGGCTAAGGAAGTTCAAAGATGGCACCTATCTAAATAAACGTAAGTTCAATTCTCCTGCCTGATGATTTAAAAGAATTGTTTTTTGCTAACATTGCTTTGATTGAACTTTTCAATCAATACTTACATCTGTTGACTGCTTCTTTGCCTGGTTTTATTCATAGCCTAAAATTTTCGGCTAAGGCCTTTTAATACACTCATTTCTCTTTATGCCCGCTTCCTGTTTCAGTTGTAAGAAACCCTTTCCACCTTCATGGCTGGTGGCAAAATTCTCTTAATTTTACCCTCCCTGAAAATCAAAATTGCTTGATATGCTTAAAAAAGGGAAGATTCCACATACATTTGTGATCATTTTCTTTATTATCGTAATCGGTGCTGTGCTGACCTGGTTTATACCCGGCGGGGAATACGAACGGGAAATTATTGTGGATAGCGGTGTAGAAAGGGAGGTGGTAAAAAACGGATCGTTTGAATATACAAAGAGCGATCCACAGACCTGGCAGATATTTTCTGCATTCTATCACGGATTCATATCCAAAAGCAACATCATTGCATTCATTCTGATGGTTGGCGGAGCGTTTTGGATCATGAACAAGAGCCGGGCCATCGATGTAGGGATTTTTTCCTTCCTTCGGTTTACCCGGCGTCTGGAATCCAGCCGGTTCATAAAGCTCCTTGGTGTGGACAACATTGTTGTTGTGCTGATTATGCTTATGTTTAGCCTTTTCGGGGCAGTTTTCGGGATGAGTGAGGAGACCATTGCCTTTGTGATCATCTTTGTGCCTCTGTCCATTTCAATGGGGTATGATTCTATTGTGGGAGTCTCCATGTGCTTTGTTGCTGCCGGCCTGGGTTTTGCCGGAGCCATACTGAATCCGTTTACGGTGGGTATAGCCCAGGGCTTGGCTGATATACCCTTGTTTTCCGGTATCGAATACCGCTTTTTCTGTTGGATGGTATTGAATGTAGTGGGAATTGCCTTTGTTTTAAGATATATGAAGCGCCTCAGGAAAGATCCCACCCGTTCTCCCGTGTATGAGGAGGATGAACAATGGAGAAAAAGCAATGAAAATGGGGACGAAAAGATTGAGTATCATAGACCATTGTCTGCCTGGATTGTTTATTTGATCATCCTGGGTGCGTTGGTAATCTTTTCGCTAAAATATTCCATGACTACCCTGGAGGTGGGCCGGAACGCATTCAGTCTCCCTGTTATTCCTGTATTAACCGGTTTGTATGCTTTCACATCCCTGGTGAGCCTGAGGAAGTCGGTACACTTTTTCATCCTGAACCTGCTGGTGTATACCATCATCTTTGTGATTGTTGGCGTGATGGGCTACGACTGGTATATCATGAAGATCGCCACCATTTTTCTGGCCATGGGCATTTTGTCCGGTATTGCCTGTAACGAACCCGGCAACAACATTGCAGAACTGTTCCTGAAAGGAGTCAGGGACATTATGGGTGCTGCCATTGTTGTTGGGCTGGCCGGTGGCATTGTCTTTCTGCTGGAAGAAGGCAACATCATCGACACACTGTTGCATTATATGGCTGAGGGCATGAAAGATGTGGGAAAAGTAGGTTCCGTGGGGGTCATGTATGTGTTTCAAACCCTCCTGAACATTATGATGCCCTCGGGTTCGGGACAAGCCGCTCTGACCATGCCCATCATGGCACCATTCTCCGATCTGATCGGGATTTCCCGGCAGACGGCCGTGCTGGTGTTCCAGTTCGGCGATGGTTTTACCAACATGATCACACCTACCTCCGGGGTGCTCATGGGCGTGCTCGGGATGGCCAAAATACCCTACGACAAATGGTTCCGCTGGTTTATTCCTTTTCTGGGGATACTTGTAACCGTTGGAATCTTGCTGCTTATACCAACCGTCCTTATGGATATTGCCGGGTTCTGATCCGCTTTATGGTCTGTAAAGGATTAATCCTTTTTACTTTCCACGGATGTTTTCTGGTTGAGTGTTTCATTCATGGCACCCGAACGGTATCCCTTCGTATCGATCGTTACATAGGTGTATCCGGCTTCTTTGCATATGTTGTTGATCTCCGAGCGTTTCTCCCAGGCCTGGTCCATTTCTTTGGGTATGAATTCCAGCCGTGCCAGGTTATCGTGGCTGCGAACGCGGAACTGCGTGAATCCAAGAAATTTGATTCGTAGTTCGGCACGGCTGACACGGTCCAGTTTGCCGGCATCGATTTTTTCGCCATAGGGGAACCTGGAAGCAAGACAGGATTCCGCAGGTTTGTCGGCCGTAGGCAAACCATACTGCCTGGAATGGTAACGAATATCCTCTTTGGTCATTCCCGCTTCCTTTAACGGACTTTCAATCTCTTTTTCTTTCAATGCCTTCATGCCCGGACGATAATCGCCGGTGTCGCCGGCATTGGTGCCGTCGAATACCGCCTCATAACCTTCCTGCTCTGCAACATACTTGATTTTTTCAAACACCTCGCTCTTGCAGTAATAGCATCGATCGGGCGGATTATTGGAATAACCGGGAACGTTCATCTCTTCCGAAGTGATCACCTTATGGGCGATGTTCATCTGTTTGGCCAGTTTTTTGGCCTCTTCCAGTTCGTGAAAAGGGAAGGCAAAAGAAGTTGCGGTTACCAGCAGGAGGTTTTCCTGCAATACCTCGCTTGCGACTTTAGCCAGAAAGGTGCTGTCCACACCACCGGAAAAGGCAATCACGGCTGAATTATATCTGCTGAGAATGGCTGATAGCTTTTCAAGTTTATCCATAGGTTGTGTTTTTTTGGGTTATCAATCTCACGGAATGGTTTGACAGTGTTATTTTTAAAGCAAATTCTTTCTTTTAGATCTATACCATTTATAGATATAACAAATTCATGACGCCAAATGATTAATGCAATCTTTATAAATTGTAAAAATAACCAATTGGTTGGCTATCAAAGATCCATTTGTAATGGATTCGGTTAGTCTCTTACTATTTCCTCTGTTCCTTCATCCAGGTTCTTACCTGTTGCTTGAAGGTTTCTGCTTTTATCAGATAAAACAGGGTCCATAAGAGAATATATCCCACAAGGGCAATGAAGACGAGGATGAGGATGGCCGGATCTGAAACATATCCGGCAAGAAAGATAAATATCAGTGCAATTGCAAATAAACCAATGGTATTGTAAACCAGGGCCCCTTTTAATCTGGTTTCGATGATTCCGGTCAGGCAATTCCAACTTTTCAAGCGGTCGATCAGCCGGATTTTATCAGGCTCGGAGAGGTCTATTACCACATGTAGGGAAAATCCAAGCCGAACAGTCAGCATCTCTCCATGATCGGTATAATCATATCCGAATCGTTCAAGATGGGTTTGTATCATCGTTTTCATAGGACTATTATTTGATTTTCAATAAAAAGATGTATAAGATCAGAGAAGCATAACCCCAAACTTTACAAATCCTCCTGTAACCAGATCATTGTTGGTAAAAGGCTGATTATATAATTTGAAACCAATCAGGAACCGTTCGGATAATGGATGTTCATATTCAATAATCAGGCTACACCCAAAAGAGTTTCTTTTATCGTAGGTATAATTTTCCCGATCAATCACCCTGTCGATCCAACGGTCTGAAGCTTCCCGGAAATCGGTTAACAGGGCAGAAAATAAAAGTTTTTCATGGCAATAGGAATTTATTGGGTCAATTACCCGACCAAGATAAACATTTTCAGAAAGAATTTCTAAATGTTCTAAAGGCTTCAGATTATCGGGTTTGCCCCTTTGCCCATTGCCAACTTCTTCCTCAAACCCTCTCTAATAATCCAATGATTCCTGCATTCTTCTGCCAACTGAGGCATTTGGTTTGCCAACTGTTTTTACCCACTACCAACTTGTTAAAATGAGGCTAAGGCTAAGAACAGAACGTCTGCGCGAAGTTGATTAAATTGTTACATGGTTACATTGTCAAATTGTTGCCTCGAGCTGTGGCCATCAGAAGATTCTGGCAAATTTTGCCAACTGCTTTTTGCCCACTGCCAACTAATCTTTCAAACTCCTGTCAAACTATCAAACAATCAAACTCCCGTCAAACTCCTGTCAAACAATTCCGCATCCAAACTTGTCACACATAACCGCCAGGCAATTTCACCTTTTCCATGTCGTTAATTTTTATTAAGTTTGTAAACCATTTTTACAGTACAAAAAGAAAAGTTTAAAATATGTTTGATAGTCTGACAGACCGGCTGGAACAGTCGTTTAAAATGCTCAAGGGGCAGGGCAGGATCTCAGAGGTGAATATTGCAGAAACGCTTAAAGATGTGCGACGGGCCCTGCTTGATGCTGACGTAAACTATAAAATTGCCAAAGATTTTACCAATACAGTTAAGGAGCAGGCACTTGGTCAGAAAGTAGTGGAGTCGGTAAAACCTGGCGAGCTTATGGTGAAGATCGTGAATGATGAGCTGGCCAGGTTGATGGGGGGCACTGCTGCAGAAGTCAACCTGGAGGGAAATCCCACGGTAATTCTTCTTGCAGGACTGCAAGGCTCCGGTAAAACTACCATGGCCGGTAAGCTGGCCCGTTTTTTCAGGGATAAGCATGGCAAAAAACCCATGTTGGTGGCAGGTGACGTATACAGGCCCGCCGCCATAGACCAGCTTAAGGTTGTGGGTGAACAGATAAAGGTACCTGTATATACGGAGGATGAAAACAAGGATCCCGTCAAAATAGCCAAAGGGGCGATCAAACAGGCCAAAAAAGATGGCAACAGCCTGGTGATTATCGACACGGCCGGACGGCTGGCCATTGATGAGCACATGATGAATGAGGTGGCCAGTATTAAAAAGGCGGTGGAACCCCACGAGACGCTTTTCGTTGTGGATTCCATGACCGGTCAGGATGCTGTCAATACAGCCAAAGAGTTCAACGAAAGGCTTGATTACGAAGGAGTCATTCTTACCAAGCTCGACGGGGATACCCGCGGAGGTGCAGCACTGTCCATAAGGGCAGTGGTGGACAAACCCATCAAGTTCGTGGGTACCGGTGAGAAGATGGAGAACATCGATGTGTTTCATCCCGATCGTATGGCCGACCGGATTCTGGGCATGGGGGACATTGTTTCTCTGGTTGAGAAAGCCCAGGAACAATACGACGATCAGGAAGCCCGGAAGCTGAGCAAAAAGATCGCAAAGAATGAGTTTGACTTTGACGACTTCCTCTCTCAGATCCATCAGATCAGAAAAATGGGTAACTTCAAGGATCTTGCTTCTATGATACCTGGTATGGGTAAGGCCATCAGAGATATGGACATGGACGATGATGCTTTCAGGGGTATTGAGGCCATTATACGTTCCATGACCCCTGAAGAGAGAAAAGATCCCAAAATTCTTAACGGAAGCCGGAGAAAACGAATTGCCGATGGTAGCGGCACCAACGTGCAGGAAGTGAACCGTCTGATCAAGCAGTTCTCGGAAACCCGCAAAATGATGAAAAAGATGAAGGATGGCCAGGGCGGCGGCATGAAGAATATGATGAACAATATGCAGGCCATGAAAGGCAAGATGTAACAAATTTCAATACCAAGATATATGGAACTAATTGATGGAAAAAAATTGTCTGCTACCCTTAAGGAAGAGATTGCCCGGGAAGTAGAGGAAATTAAGCAAGGCGGGGGAAAAACGCCGCACCTGGTTGCTGTACTTGTTGGTAATGACCCTGCAAGTGAAACCTATGTCAACAATAAGGAGAAAGCCTGTAATAAGGTAGGCATTGAGTCGGAAGTGATCCGTCTTGAAGAATCTATCTCGCAGGAGGAGCTGCTGAAGAAAGTGGATGAGCTGAACAATGATCCCGAAGTAGACGGGTTTATTGTTCAATTGCCGCTCCCCGAACATATCGACGACCAGAAGGTTATCGAAGCCGTTGATCCAAAGAAAGATGTGGACGGCTTCCATCCGGTCAACATGGGACGGATGGTGCTTGGCTTGCCTTCTTATCTTCCTGCCACTCCCGCAGGCATACTCGAGATGCTGAAAAGATATGACATTGAAACCGAAGGCAAGGATTGTGTGGTGCTGGGCAGGAGCAACATCGTAGGAAAGCCGGTGGCCAATCTTATGTTGCAAAAGGCCACCCCTGGAAATTGTACGGTCACTATATGCCACAGCCGGACAAAAAATCTGAATCAGGTGCTGGCCAAAGCCGATATACTGATTGTGGCTATGGGTAAGATGGAGTTTGTCACCGCCGATATGGTTAAAGAAGGAGCCGTGGTGATTGATGTGGGAATTCACCGCATCAAATCAGATAAAACCAAATCGGGCTGGAAGCTTAAAGGAGATGTCAAATTTGAGGAGGTGAAGGAGAAGGCGAGCTATATCACTCCTGTTCCCGGTGGAGTAGGACCCATGACCATCGTCTCGCTGCTCAGAAACACCATAGCTGCTTCCCAGGGCAGGATTTACGGTTAAGAAGTAAAATAAAAGGTTTGTTGGTAATATGTAAGGCAGGCTGAAATTCCGTTCAGCCTGCCTTTTTCTTCTATGAGCTCCGCATCTGTTTTATTCGTATGAAACCCGCATGCAGTGACTTCAAACAAGAACATGATGTGATATAAGCAAAGTTTGTAAATTTGGTATATACAAGATATGTTATTGCATGTTGCTTGCTGCTGTCCGATGCTTACTTCTTCTTTAAACTCCTGTCAAACCCGCCTGTCGGCGGACAGGCATTCAAACCTTCAAACTGTCAAACTCCTCAAGCCAAAAAACATTCCTTTTGCCAGCCAATGATTTTGGTTTTGCCAGCTTATTTTTTGCCAATTGCCAATTGAGTTTATTTAGCAGCGATCGTCTCAATCTCCACTTTGGCTCCCTTAGGCAGGTTGGCTACCTGAAATGCAGATCGTGCCGGAGGGTCATGAGGATAATAGCTGCCATAGATCTCGTTTACCGTTTGAAAATTGTTGATATCATCCAGATAGATCGTGGATTTTACCACGTTGGAATAGTCATAGCCTGAATCGCTGAGTATGGCACCTATGTTTTTCATTACTTGTTCGGTCTGTTCTTCGATGGTTTCAGGCATTTCCATATTATGAGGTTGCAGCGGCAACTGTCCTGAAATGTACAGCGTGTCGTGAATTTCCACTGCCTGGCTGTAAGGGCCTATAGCAGCAGGAGCCTTGTCTGTATCAATGATTTTCTTCATAAGTATGTTTTTTTGATGATCAATTGAGTCCGGTTTTAAGGGCGCTTAACGGCTTTTTAGCCACTTGTTTGTCAGCGGCATGATGTATTGGCCATTGGCTGTAAAAGCCGCTAAACGCTTGTCATAGAAATTACCATATCCTGGCTCTTTTATCTTCCGGTATATACAGTTTATCGTCCTGACTTATGTCAAACGCTTCATAAAAGGCATCGACATTGGGTAATGGTCCGTTAACACGGTGTATTCCCAGGCTGTGAACATCTTCCTGAGTCCGCCTGAGTATTTCTTCATCGCGTATATTCTGCGCCCATACTCTCGCCCATGCAAGGAAAAAACGCTGATTGGGCGTATAGCCGTCGATTCTTTCAGGGAGCTCTTTGTCTTCGGTGGCATTTTTTAAAGCTGCATAAGATATGCTCACTCCTCCCAGATCGGCAATGTTTTCGCCAAGCGTAAGTTCGCCATCGGCATGCACGGTGTCCAGTACGGTCTTTTGGTCATATTGTCTGACCAGAATCTGGCTTCGCTCTTCGAAACGTTCTTCGTCTTCTTGGGACCACCAGTTGTTGAGGTTGCCTTCTTTATCGTATTTTTTCCCCTGATCGTCGAAGCCGTGTGTCATTTCATGGCCGATAACCCCTCCGATGGCACCGTAATTCACTGCTGCATCGCCTTCCAGGTAGAAGAACGGAGGCTGCAGGATTCCGGCCGGAAAACATATTTCATTCATAGAGGGTGAATAGTATGCATTGACGGTTTGAGGAGGCATGAACCATTTATTTTCATCTACCGGTTCTCCTATTTTGTTGAGTTGATATTGCTTATTGAATCTCCTGCCCGCCAGTACATTTTCCACATAGGAAGGGGCATCTATTGTAAGATCTGAAAAGTCCCTCCATTCATCGGGATACCCGATCTTGATATTCATTACGGAAAGTTTCTCCAGGGCTTTGTCTTTGGTTTCTTCACTCATCCATTCAAGGCCCTTGATTCGCTGAGCAAATGTTTCCTGCAGGTTGTTCACCAGAGTAAGCATTCGGTCTTTGGCTTGTGGCGGAAAGTGTTCTTCTACGAATTTTTTCCCTATCGGATGACTGAGGGTATTGTTGGTTACATCCAGCACCCTTCTCCATCGGGGTTTCATTTCTTCCTGGCCCTGCATGGTTTTTCCGTAGAATTCGAAATTGGCGTTTACAAATTCCGGCGTGAGATAAGCTGCCGTGCTGTTCAACAGGTTCCAGCGCAGATAGGTTTTCCATTTATCCAGGGAAACATTCCCGAGCATGGTGTTCATTTCCTTGAAAAATTCGGGCTGACGAACGTTCATACTGTCGGGTACCTCTATTTCCAGGCCTTTGAAATAGTTTTCCCAGTTGAAATTAGGGCAAAGCTTTTTCAGTTCCTCCAGCTTCATCTTATTATAGGTCTTGTGCGGATCCCTCCGTTTTAGTCGTGACATGGAGGCTCTGGCAAGCTGCGTTTCTATTTCCATGACGGTTTCGGTACCGGCGCCGGCTTCATCTCCGGAAGCTCCTGCCAGTTTGAATATTTTGGGGATGAAATTCCGGTAGGCCTTACGGATATCCCTGGTTCTTTCATCCTCTTTCAGATAATAGTCGCGGTCTGACATGCCAAGGCCCCCCTGTGAAAGCTGGGCAATGTTCATTTTGCTGTTTCTGGCATCGGCACCTGAACTCAGACTGAATAAAGATCCTATCCCGTACTTGTGGAAATAAGTGATCTGATTGATAAGTTCCTCTTTTGACTGTATCGCCTCAATGGATTTCAGATCCTCTTCAATGGGCTGGAGTCCCTGGCGATCAATTGTATTCGTATCCATGCCCAGACTATACAGATCGCCGATTTTCTGCTCAATGCTCCCGGATTGGTAATCGCCCTCTGCACATTCTTCCAGTATATTTTTTACCTTTTGTTTGGTGTTTTTTCTTAAAAGGTCGAAAGAACCAAAACGGCTTTCGTCTTCGGGCAATGGATGCTCCTCCATCCAGCCGTCATTGGCAAACCGGTAGAAATTGTCGCCCGGGTCGATGGAATCGTTGATGTATTCAACTTTCAGATTCTTTTCTTCTTGGGCTCCGGGTCCCTGACAGGAACCCAAAAACAGGGAAATACTCATAATAAAAAGAATTGGGGTTAGGTTAAAAAAATGTTTTTTCATGGTTATTTGTTATTTATTTAAACATCATTTGAATTGTTTTGACGCCATTTTCAGATGAATGTTTAATGGTTTTAGGGATCTCATTCAAATTCACTGAATGTCTCCCTGATTCTTTTCATGGCATCGTTAAGCTGTTTTTCAGTAATGACAAGGGGAGGGGCGAAACGTATGATATCCCCGTGTGTGGGTTTGGCTAGTACACCATGATCCTTCATGGCCACACAAATATCCCATGCTGTTTTACCGTTCTTTGGCTTAATAACCACAGCATTCAGTAGTCCTTTTCCTCTTATTTCGGTAATCATATTCGATTGAATGTTTTTAAATGCTTTTCGGAAGATTTTGCCTAGCTTTTCAGCATTTTCTGCGAGTTTTTCGTTTTTAACCACTTCAAGGGCAGCCATGGCCACTTTTGCAGCAACGGGATTTCCTCCGAATGTGGAACCATGTTCGCCGGGCTGTATGGTTAGCATCACAGGATTATCAGCCAGCACTGCCGATACGGGATACATCCCTCCCGAGATGGCTTTGCCCAGGATGAGTATGTCCGGTTTAACATCTTCATGATCACATGCCAGCAACTTACCGGCCCGTCCGATGCCCGTCTGAACTTCATCGGCTATGAAAAGCACATTGTGTTTTTTACACAGATCATATGCCTTCTTAAGGTACCCGTCGTCCGGCGCAATAACTCCTGCTTCCCCCTGAATGGGTTCGAGCATAAATCCTGCAACATTCGGGTCCTTCAATTCATTTTCAAGGGCGTCGGTATCATTATAGGGGATGGTTATGAACCCCGGGGTGTAGGGACCGTAATCCCGCCGGGCGTCCGGGTCACTCGACATGGATACAATGGTAATAGTCCTTCCGTGGAAATTGTTTTCGCATACGATGATCTTTGCCTGGTCTTCCGTTATACCCTTTTGTTTATAGGCCCATTTTCTGCAAAGTTTAACGGCGGTTTCGTCTGCTTCCACGCCTGTATTCATTGGCAGCACTTTATCATAACCGAAATAACTGGTTATGTATTCTTCATACTCTCCTAGAACGCTGTTATAAAAGGCTCTGGAGGTTAAAGCAAGCTTTTTGGCCTGATTATTCATAGCCTTGACGATCTCGGGATGACAATGCCCTTGATTGATTGCTGAATAAGAGGAGAGAAAATCATAGTATTTATTGCCTTCTGTATCCCAAACGTGTACACCTTTGCCCTTATCCAGAACTACCGGCAACGGATGGTAGTTATGCGCTCCGTATTGTTCCTCCCTCTTCATATAATCCTGCGTGGTCATTTTTGTCATAGCCCTTAATATTTAAATGGTTAAAATTATTTTTTGCATCACAATCTTAATCAAAACTTTTTTGTTTATCAAAACCTGACCGGTTAATTTTAGTTGTACCTATTGTACAACATATATGGAAGAAACGAATCAAAATTGTATCTTTGTGGAAAAAGGAGTTATGATACAAAGAATTCAAACATTATATCTGTTCATTGCATTTGTGCTGATGTTGCTGCTATTTTTCTTTCCTTTGGCTGAAATCCTTTCCAGGGAAGGACAATTATATGTTTTCAGGTTTGACGGACTTTATTACGCGGGTCATGAAGCTGTTTACATTCAAACGATACCCCCCATTATTCTTTTGGCGGTGATTGTAGTAATTACCTTTGTTTCTGTCTTTCTTTACAAGCGCCGTATTATTCAGATGCGGATCAACTTTTTCAATATAATCCTTATGCTGGGGTATGCCGGACTGGTATATTTTTATGTTCGTGAATTTTCCGAAACGCTCGACTCCGAATTTGTAACCTATAAATTGTTTGATGCTTTTCCTTTTGTGGCTGCAATTTTTACATACCTGGCTATACGGGCTATAGGCAAAGATGAAGCCCTGATCAGGTCAATTGATCGTATCAGGTAAGACCGGAAAGCTAAAATACTTCCATATCTTCCGGGTCGGTGATCTTTTCGCAATAGTGGCATTTTAAGGCCACTTTTTCTTTGTCCTTGGGCAACACATAAAAAACCGTATTGACATTGTCATTGTTTGTTATACAGTTTGGATTGCCGCATTTGGCAATGGCTTTAATCTGTTCCGGCACTTCCACCTGGCGCTTGGTAGTTACCTTAAAATCCTTGATGATGTTGAGTTTGGCATGAGGGGCAATGAGGGCGATCTTGTTGATGTCCTCATCCTTGAAATATACCTCCGACAGCTTGATGATGGCTTTATGGCCAAGTTTTTTACTCTCCAGGTTGGTTCCGAAAGTAATTTGTGTATTGATGTGATCCAGGTTTAAAATGGAAATGACCTTGAAGAGATGTCTGGCCGGAATGTGATCGATAACGGTTCCGTTTTTTATTGCACTTACCTGAAGTTTCGGTTTATTATCTGTCATGTTTATTGTTTTTTCGATTATTTCAAACCTAAAATTGAGCTTATAATGGCCATTCTTGTGAACACTCCGTTGAGCGCCTGTGTAAAGTAATAGGATTGTTTGCTTTCATCCACATCCTCATTTATTTCATTGATGCGTGGCAAAGGATGTAATACCTTAAGGTTATCTTTGGTCCCTTCCAGCATATCTTTTCTAAGCATATAGGAATTTTTGGTTTTTTCATATTCCATGAGATCTGAGAACCGTTCCCTTTGTATGCGGGTCATGTAGATGATGTCTGCCTCGGAAATGATACTGGAAAAGTCGACGTGTTCTTTGTATTTGAGTTTCTGCTCCTGTAGAAATATTTTGTATTCTTCCGGTATGCGAAGCTCTTCGGGAGAAACGAAGTTAAAGGTGGTATTAAAATGCGTCATGGCCATAAGCAGGGAATGAACGGTCCTGCCGTATTTGAGGTCTCCGACCAGAAAAAGGTTGAGATTTTCGAGGGTATTCTGGGTTTTCCTGATGGAATAAAGATCCAGCATGGTTTGTGTGGGATGCTGGTTGGCTCCGTCACCTGCATTGATTACCGGTACGGAGGCTACTTCGCTGGCGTAACGCGCACTTCCTTCCAGGGGGTGCCGCATAACGATCAGATCACAGTAGTTGCTTACCGTTTTGATGGTGTCTTTCAAAGACTCTCCCTTCTGGACACTGGAGCTGTCCTTGCTGGCAAAACCGATAACCTGGCCTCCAAGACGGCTGATGGCGCTTTCAAAGCTCAGTCTTGTCCTCGTGGAAGGCTCGAAAAACAATGTTGCGATTACCTTACCTTCCAGTAGTTTTTGGTTGGGATTTTCCTCAAAATCCTCAGCAAGGTCCAGGGTTCTGATAATTTGATCTTTGGAATAATCGTTAATGGATATCAGGCTTTTGTTCTTCATCAGCAATGTTTATTTTTCTTCAAAATTAATTTCTACAATTCAATAAATCGAATATTTGTCCATTATTTTAATAACAATTTATTAAAATAATCAGGGAGCTTCTATTTTACTGAAATGCAATCCGTTGATTTGGTTTAGTTGTTCCAGCAACTTTTGTTCCCTGCTTTTTCTTATGCCTATTTTATAGATGCATGCTGCTTCAAAGGTTTTATCCCATGGCCTTAGATTCATATCATGGAGTATTTTCTCAACACTGCTCATCAGCGAATAATCAAAACTGACCTGATAAAACGACCGGATTGTCTGTTTTATGATTTCAGCATTTTTAAGGGCGTCGTCTGCTGCCGATTTGTAAGCTCTAATAAGACCGCTGGTACCGAGAAGGGTACCACCGAAATATCGGGTTACCACAATCAATACATTGGTAAGGTTATGAGATCTGATCTGACCAAAGATGGGTTTTCCTGCTGTAGAAGAGGGCTCTCCGTCGTCGTTCATGCGATATGTATCCGCTTTCTGCCCCAGCAGGTAAGCATAGCAATGGTGCCGGGCATCATGGTATTTATTTCTTAGCTTCTTAATCCGGTCTTTTGCTTCCTGTTCAGATTCTACAGGAAAAGCAAAAGACAGGAATTTGCTTCCTTTTTCTTTGTAACTCCCTTCTGATGGTTGTGCAATGGTGAAGAATTCATCCGTTTTCATAGTATATTTTTAAATTACAGCGTATAAGACAGAATATATATGGCTATAAATGAGAAAATAACACCCATCCAGTTGATCCAGGTTAGTTTTTCCCTGAAAACAACCAGCCCAAGCATCACGGAAAGCCCCACTATCCCTATGTTGTTGATGCCAAATACTGCTGATCCATCAAGGGGTAGGTTTTCTTCCGTTTTTGAATTGAGTGCCAAAATTAAAAACCAGATAGATCCGTAATTTCCAAGCCCGAGTAAAGTGCCCCAAAGCAGTGTGCCAGATCGAAGAAGCCTTCTAAACGGACTTCTCCGGATGATGTTGGTGATAATTCCCGTTATGGCAGCAATGGTAAACAATACCGCTGAAAAAAGTGTGGAAACTCCATTATCAATATGCTTGAACTGGGCCAGTTTGATAATGGAATCGATTATTCCCATTCCCATAAACAGTATTAGGGGCAAATACAAATATTCCGGATTGACATCAATGTTTTTTTTTCTGTAAACGCTAAGGAAAACTGCAAGCAGAGCAAGAAGGATACCGGTGATTTTCAGTAAGCTGATCTGATCATAGGGATCATAAACGAGGGAGAAGGTGATGGGAATGACCACAGACATTTTGCTTGCCACTGTGGTAATAGCAATGCCTGCTTTCTGGGAGGATAAACCGATCAGAACAAAACCAATGACGAATAAGATCCCGATAATAACGGCATAGGGAAACCAGGGGTTTGCATACAGAGGGAAAATTTCGTTGCTGTAATTGCTGATGGAAAAACCCAGTACGGATGCTACAATATAATTGATGATGATGATGTCGAAATTCTTAATTCCGTATTTTTTTGCTACTTTAAAGATTACGAAAAGGGAGGTGGAGGATAAGATGCTTAATAACAGATAAATCATCTTTCATTCATTATATAAAGTGAAACCGGTGCAAAACTAACTTTTCTTATAAAAAAAACAGGCTCCCGCAAAAAAAGAACCTGTTTTTCAATCCTTGAATCAGCTTTTTCATGCTTTATATTTTTAGTTTTTTCTCAATTGTCTTTACTGTCTCCCTGAACTTTTTGTCTGTATCAAGCAGATTGTTAACTGTTTTGCATGCATGCAAAACAGTTGCATGGTCTTTTCCGCCTATTTGCGAACCGATGGAAGCAAGGGAAGATTTGGTCATTGATTTTGAAAAATACATGGCGATCTGCCGTGCCTGAACGATTTCTCTTTTCCTTGTTTTGGAATGAAGTTGATCAGGGCTGATTTCAAAATAATCACAAACGATTTTCTGGATGTAATCTACGGAGATTTCCTTCTTGGTATTTTTCACCAGTTTATCGATTACCTGCCGGGCCAGGTCAATGTTGATTTCCTTCTTGTTCAATGTGGACTGTGCCAGCAGGGAGATCAGGGCACCTTCCAGTTCCCGGATGTTTACCGTAATATTGGTGGCAATGTATTCTACGATGTCTGGATTGATGTCAATTCCGTCATTGTATATTTTGTGTTTCAATATCTTAATCCTGGTTTCGAAATCGGGTGCCTGCAGATCAGCAGATAGTCCCCACTTGAATCGTGAAAGCAAACGCTGTTCAATGCCCTGTATCTCAATGGGAGGTTTGTCAGAAGTGATGATGAGTTGTTTACCTGTTTGGTGTAAATGATTAAATATGTGAAAGAATACTTCCTGGGTCTTCTCTTTTCCGGCCAGTTCATGAATGTCGTCTATCACCAGAACGTCAATCATTTGATAGAAATGCAGGAAATCGTTTTTGTTGTTGTTTCGGATGGATTCCACAAACTGTGTTTGAAATTTGTGGGAATTCACATATAGTACCGTTTTTTCCGGGAATTTCTCTTTCACCTGGATGCCAATGGCCTGAGAAAGATGGGTCTTCCCCAGGCCACTTTCTCCGTAAATAAATAAAGGATCGAAAGCCGTACCCCCTGGTTTATCCGCCACCGCTTCTCCGGCAGAGCGGGCCAGTCTGTTACATTCCCCTTCAATGAAATTGGAAAATGAATTGTCGGGGTTGAGCCTTGGATCGACATGCAGTTTTTTGATGCCGGGGATGACAAAGGGATTTTTGATTGAGCTCTCCTCGGATTTTAAGGGCATCGATACGGGCTTGTTTTGCAATTGGCTTTTGTTATTGGTGGGATACTTAATGGTATAAGGTTTTTTCTTGGAAGCGGCCGAATGATTCTCCATAACCACACTGTATTCCAGTTTGGCATTATTCCCCAGTTCTTTTCTTAATGTTTTACGCAGAATATCAATATACTGCTCCTCGAGGTATTCGTAGAAGAACGGACTAGGCACCTGGATGGTTAATACCTTATTTTCCAGCTTTAAGGGAACTATGGGCTCGAACCAGGTCCTGTAACTGATAGCAGGAACATTATCCTTGATAATCTGAAGACAGCGGTTCCATACTTCAATGTGTTGACTATCGTTCATTAATTACTAGATATTTAAAGATTTCCAATATGATTTGTTGCTCTAACAAATTTGGAAAAAATATTCTTTGAAAAAAAATCCATATGCTCTTGTATTTTCACATATAATTGTATGGTATTTCTTATCAGTCAAATATTTTTTAATAAAAAATTAAAATTAAATTAAATACTGAATGTCAATCAATTAACCCTTTATACAATTAATCATTTGTCAGTTAAAAACATGTTTCGTTCAATTAAAGTTTTAGAATAGAATTGCCTTTTTATTTAGTCAAAATCTAAATAAAAATAATAATTGTTCATTTGTTTTTACCAAAAACAGATATTTGGATATACTTACCCGGATTTTCCTGAATATCTTTTACCAGGCTGTTCAAATTGTGGGTGGTCTGATCGAGATGAATGTAAAGCGAATCGTCTTTTGTTAAACGTCCCAGAGAGCCTTCTCCTTTTTGTATCCCTTTAAGTATGCTATCTGTGGATGAAAGGGTGTTTTCGAGGTGACCGAGGGTGGTGACCAGGTTGGCATTTCTTAGGGAATCGGTGACTGATGAAATGTTTCCGAGAGCGTTTGATATAGCTTCATTGTTGTTTTTCAGGTTGGTAGTTATTGATTCCGCATTGTCAATGGTCTTTTTAATTTTCTTATTGTTCTGCGATATGAGTTGATCCAGGCTTTCAGAGGTATTTTTCAGGTTTGTAGTGGTATAGTGCAAATTGGCAATGGAACGCTGGATGTTTTCCTTGGTATCTCCGTCAAACAAACGGGTGATGGAATCAATTGAAGCGAGAAGGTTTCGCGTTTTAATTTTTAAGGGTTGTATTTCCGTATATATCTGCTCGGTTATATTGGGTTCCAGGCCAGAGGGTAATGTGTCGCCCGGTTCATAATATTCTTCGGCTTCGGTAAAATTTAGCTTTATGGCTTTGGTCCCCATCAGATCCGTGTTATATATTATACAGCGGGAGTTTTTTGGGATTTTCAGATCTTTCCTTATTGTAAATCTTACGAGCAAGTCTTTCATATTGGTGCCCGTCAGTTTGATGTTCTCTACCATACCTACTTCGTAACCACTAAGATATACAGGGCTGGCTTCTTCCAGACCGCCAATTTCGTTGTAAACAGCATAGAATTGATTTTTGTCTGCAAAAATGTTTTTGCCTTTCAGGAAGTTGAAACCCCAAATCAGCAGTGCAATCAAAAACGTTGCTATAAGTCCGATTTTTAGTTCTTTTGACATGGATAGATTGTATTAAGGATTGTTTATTATACTGAGGGCTTTATCAATTGATATGGGATCATTGTTTTCAAAAGCCACAATGAAGGCACCCGGAAAATCATTTTTGATCTTTTGTTTTAACTGTTGTATTTGTTTGAAGTTCGTGGTGCTTCCAATGGTATATTTATACTGTTCGGATATTTTGTGTTCTTCCACCTGATTATAGTCTTTGAAGTAATCAGAATCTTCGGGTATCGGATCACTGGAGGCGGCCACCTGAACTTTAAAGACAATGCTGTCCCGGGTGGAAAGGGTATCTTTTTTATTGGACAGCATTACGCTTTTGCTTTCAATATTTTGCTTATAATCCCTGAAAGCCTCGTAGATAGATGAGGCTATTTTTTCCTGGCCTTCTTCTGAATTCAGATATTTTTCTTCACTGGGATTGCTGAGAAAACCTGCCTCCACAAGTACCCGGGGCATTGCGGTTTCATAAAGAACCAAAAAACCTGCCTGCTTTACCCCCCGGTTTTTTAAGCCCGTATTCCGGTCGAATTTTTCCTGGATATAGGACGCAAAATTCAGACTTTGCTCAAGATAGGCATTCTGCATCAGTGAAAAGATGATATAAGATTCTGCTGAATTTGGATCAAATCCCTGGTAGGTCCTGGAATAGTTCTCCTCATAAAGAATGGCTGAATTCTCCTGCTTGGCTACTTCAAGATTGCTCTGGCTTTTGTGTAAGCCCATTACATAAGTTTCTGTACCCCTTATCCTGGAATTCTCATTGGCATTGTTGTGGATGGATATGAACAAGTCAGCCTTGTTTTTATTGGCTATTTCTGCTCTTTTGAAAAGCGGGATCAATGTGTCTTTTTTACGGGTGTAGATAACATTGACGTCTGAAAAATTTTCCTCAATGTGTTTGCCCAATTTTAAGGCTATAGAAAGCACCAGGTCTTTCTCATTTTTGTGATTTCCGGGTGCACCGGGGTCTTTACCACCATGGCCTGCATCAATAACCACAGTATTCAGATGGTATTTCTCCTCCTCTTGTGCATTAAGCGCAAGAGGAAATCCCAATAATATTATAGTCAGAGATATGAGTGAGTTATAGATTTTGGCACGAATTTTCAATTTCAACATAATATTGAATATAATATTTTCATTAGCTTTGACGGTTATCTTATAATTGTTATTATGCAAAAATAGCACAAACCAAATTGCAATTAAAATTAGCAAATAATAATTTAAAAACTTTTTTGTTTGCTGTTCTGTTGACATTTATTTTTTGTGGCAAAATTGCCTCCTCCAATGACTACAGTGCCGGGAGTTCTGTTGCTTATTTTATAGATCAGGATACTACCGTAACACAGAATGATACAGTATCTGATACGGAAGAGGACAACACGGGTTTCATTGAAACCAATATAGATTATCAGGCCGCCGATTCTATTGTTATGTCAAGAAGGGACAACAAAGTATATTTGTATGGTGACGCGAAGGTGGTATATGGAAATATCGAATTGACCGCTGATTATATTGAATACAGCCAGGACAGCAATCTTGTTTTTGCCAGAGGTGTAGAGGATTCTACCGGCCAATTGGTAGGTAAACCTATTTTCAAGGAAGGGGGAGAGACCTATGATGCCAGGATCATCCGTTATAATTTTAAATCCAGGAAGGGATATATTAAAGGGGTTGAGACCCAGGAACAGGAAGGAATTCTCCATGGATCTACGGCAAAAAAACATGCCAACAATCATTTTCATTTCAAAAACGGCAGATATACCACCTGTGATAAGAATCATCCTCATTTTTATATTGCTCTGACCAAAGGCAAAATCATTCCGAATGAACGTATCATCGCAGGTCCCTCCTACCTGGTAATGGAGGATATTCCGCTGCCTTTAGGTATTCCTTTTGGTTTTTTTCCCATACAGCAGAAGCAAACTTCAGGATTTCAAAATATCAGTGTTAATGAAGAAAGCCGGAAAGGTTTTTCTCTCCAGTCAGACTTTTATTTGGGTATTAACGATCATATGGATCTCACCCTGACAGGCGAGATATACTCTCTGGGAAGTTATGGCCTTCAATTACAGTATCGCTTAACCGAACGCTACAAATATACGAGCCGGTTAAACGCCAATTATCAGAGGGAAGTATTTGGTGATGAAGGAACACCCGAATACAGAAGCAACAAGTCATTCAGAGTTTCATGGAGCCACAGCCAGGCCGCCAAAGCCAACCCCTATGGCAGTTTTAATGCCAATGTGAATTACAGTACCTCGGGATATGATAGACGCCACGGTCAAACCGTTCAGCAACGCGCTTCCAATAACAAGACCTCAAGCATCAGTTATCGCTACAATTGGCCGAACAGCCCTTTTGATTTTAACGGAAATTTAAGACTGAACCAGAATACCCGAAATAGGGAGGTAAGCTTTACTTTACCCAGTATGTCACTCAATATGAGCAGGCAATATCCGCTTCGTGGTATTGATAACAACGGAAGAATAGACTGGTATGAAAACCTCCAGGTTGGCTATAGCGCGGATCTTGAGAACAGACTGACTACAAAGGAATCTTTATTGTTCAAAGAAACTACTTATGAAGATTTTGAAAGTGGTTTTCAGCACCGGATACCTGTCAGCCTGAACTTTAAGGTGCTTAACCATTTTAACCTCACCCCCAATCTTAGTTATAAAGGGGTACTGTATCCCAGATATGTGGAGAGAGACTTTCAGGAGCGGTATGACCCTGCGCTTGACTCTACTTATGGACAATTGGTAAAGGATACGATACATGAATTCAAGTATGCTCATTCTGCTGAACCTTCTATAAGCTTCAGTACAAGTCCGAAGGTTTATGGTATGTTCCAGTTTAAGGATCCGGAAAGCAAAGTTCAGGCCATCAGGCATGTAATGACTCCTTCTGCAAGCATAAGTTTTCGGCCGAGTCTAGGGAATATGACGGCCCCTTATTATGATAATTACACGGATGAAAGGGGGAATGTACGGGAGTATTCTTATTTTGACGGGCAGCTCTATAGTCCGCCCTCTTCACCCAGAAGAAGTGGTAACATCAGTCTGGGATTAAGCAATAACCTGGAGATGAAGGTCAGATCGGAAGCAGACACGACGGAGGAACTGAAAAAGGTTAAGCTGCTGGACAATCTTAGTTTCAATACCAGTTACAATATTTTTGCCGATTCCCTGAATTGGTCTACTGTTCGGTTTAACGGGAGAACCAATCTTTTTGATAACAATCTTAATCTTAATCTTTCCGGTACGTTTGATCCTTATGCAGTAGACAACACAGGAAATACGATCGACAAGGCAGAATTCAAGGAAAGTGGTAAACTTGCCCGTTTAACCAATTTTCGCGTTTCTATGAGTACCAGTCTGAGTGGAGGTGAGGGTCAAGACGGGGGAAGCGGATCTTCCCAGGGTCAGGCTTCTCCACAACAGAGGGAAGAAGAAATGCGCCAGCAACAACCTCGCGAATCTGAGCAAACTTCCCGGCAAGAGCCTCAGCAACCATCTTCTTCTTATGATTATTTCCAGTTTCCGTGGAGTTTAAATCTTGATTATTCGTTGAACTATTCCCAGAATTTTAATGTCAATAAGCAGGAATTTGAACCCAAAATAAGACAGACCATTGGCATCAATGGCAACTTTAGCCTAACTCCGAAATGGGACTTTAGCTTTAGTACCAATTATGATATCCGGGAAGGTAAAATAGGCTCAAGCCAGGTGAGCATAAACCGGGATCTGCATTGTTTCTCGATGTCATTTACGTGGGTACCCGTTGGTTATCGCAGAATGTATAACTTTTCCATTAGTGTGAATTCTTCAATGTTGCAGGATGCCTTAAAATTTAGAAAGGATCGTACCTTTTACGATAATTTCTAGGCTTTACCATTCGTAATAGTCGTCATTGGGAATTATGTAAAACATAAGCAGCTACGAACTGTTAACTAATAAATAAGAAGTAAATATGAGGTATGCAATAGGGGATGTACACGGATGTTATAAAAGCCTTCGCAAGTTGGTAGAAGACATACTGCAGGTAAGAAAAGAAGATGAATT
>JAGXLC010000037.1:0-22101 GCA_018334875.1 Bacteroidales bacterium
CCTTATCCGTGAGGTAATGGACACTGTTCACAATAAAATCTTTATTCCCGTATGTTTGCTTGGTATAGCGATCATAGCCGAGAGGGGTAATCATGGTTCTTCCAGCTTTATGTGTAACCCGGTTCTTAATCATATCGCCGTCGGATACAACGATCATGCGGGTTTCATCACTTGCTGTCCTGAAATCTCTTTTTGTCTTCTTTTGCAAATCAGAGACAAACCGATTTTCAAAAACCGACTGAAATTTACCTTCCAAAAGCACCCCCGTTGTCTTCCGGGACTCATTAAACGAAGCCCGGCTTATTTTCTTCTCAATTTCACTTAAGCTCACCATGACAGGTGCCTGGATGGTTTGGGAATGATCGGAGGAGGTCAGCAAAACGGTCTTTTCCAATTCAGGATTGGCAGGCAAGGTATCGATAGAACTGACAAACTGAGCTTTGATCATATTCAGATTTTTATTGATGGGATGGTTGGCCGGTGAGGACAACAAAGGATAGTACACCCACGGAGAAGGAGTAAAGTTAGGCTTATCGCCCGAATAAGAAGTATTGACCGGAATGACGGCACATTGAACGTCCTTGATCAAATCAGGATTAAGGCGAACGCCGTATTGAAATAACTGATCTTCCAGATTCAGTTGAGATATGTTGGCCATAGTAGAGCTTTTCATGGAAAGGCTGTCGATACTTATGTCCACCTTATCGATAAACCAGATGATGCTGCCCCCATTCATAAGATATTGGTCAAGTGTATATTTCTCTTCTTTGGAAAAGGCTTCCTGAGGCTTGGCTAGCACAAGGGTTTTATAATTATACAATTCAGGGGTAATACCGTCCATCCGGACCCTGTCCACCTTGTAATAATCCGATAAGGTTTTGGAAATATCCCCCACATGATACTCATCCAGCTCCCCATGGCCTGTGATGAAGGCAATGGATTGTTTCTCATCAAGTGTAAGCTTATACACCGCATCTAAAAGATTGTATTCCAGTCCCTGTATGGAATGGTTCAGATTTCTGTCTGAAGATAAACCCGGATTGTTCTTTAAAAGATTCACCGCTGTTTGTTGCTCCCCACAATTAACAATGGCTCCGGGAAAGATCATTCTCTGGCTATAACCACCCTCTTTATCCCTGCTTTTGACATTGGTTGGCTCCAGACCTTTGTCCCTGAGATCTTGATAAAACCTCTTCCTTTCTTTTGAATCCCTTCCTTCTGAAGGATTGATGAACTGATACTGAATGTTATCCCCTGCATGAACCCGAAATTCATCAAGCATCTCCTTAATCCGGTTCTCCATGCGTTTTAATCCAATAGGCATATCTCCGGTCAAATACACCTTGAAATACACCACTTCATTAAGGTCTCTGAGTATCTCTTTGGTTTTAGGCTTCAGGGTATATCTGTTGTCGGCGGTGAGGTCGAAACGGTGATATACGCTGGAAGAAATGAAATTGACCACAATGATCAGAACAAGCAAGAGTACAAACTGAATGAGATTTTTTCTGTTTCCTTTCATATATAAGCCAATTATTTACGATTTTGAATGATGGTTTTTGTTAGAAAAATAAAAACCACGATGACACTAAGAAAATATACAACATCACGGGTATCAATCACACCCCTGCTCATTGATTTATAATGTGCATTAATGCCCAGATCAACTATAAAGGTATCGATTCCACCGAATATCCACATTTCGCTTAAAAAATCAAATCCCATATAAAAAAAGAAAGAAATCAGCACGGCAATGATGAAGGCAATAATCTGATTGCTGGTCAAAGAAGAAGCAAAAATCCCTATAGACACATAAATAGCGGCCAGGAAAAACAGGCCGATATATGAACCCACTGTTCCCGCTATATCTACGTTACCAACAGGATTACCCAACTGATAGACACTGTAAAAATAGATCAGTGTCGGTATCAGCGCTATTACTACCAGAATCAAAGCTGCCAGATATTTGGAAACTACAATCTGCAGATCTGATATAGGACGGGTCATTAAAAGCTCCATAGTGCCCGATTTTTTCTCCTCAGCAACCATCCGCATGGTAACCGCCGGAACCAAAAACAGGAAAATCCAGGGAGCAAGTGTGAAAAGCGTATCCAATGAGGCATAGCCGCTGTCCAGCACATTGTGCTGACCGGGAAACACCCACATAAACAATCCCACCGCCAGCAAAAATACCAGAACCACTATATAACCGGTAATTGTGCTAAAAAATTCGTTGATCTCTTTTTTAAGGAGTATGATCATAATTCTATAATTTACCTGCCACAAAAATAATGTATTTCTGTTTTGAATAAATTCATCAGAAGAATGTTATTTTTGCCGGCGCGGTAATGAAAGGTATGATGGGTAAACAAACAATTCTTCTGTTATTTATTTTTTTTGCAGGTACCACCTGTGCTCAGGAAAAAAAACAGGATAAAGAGCTTCCGTTTGATCAAACAGAAATCTCTTACAATTCAGGTATGATCATGCCTCACGTTCCCGCAATCGACTTTATAACAAATGAATACATTTCCTCATTCAACCTGAATCTTATAAAAAAGAAAGATGGAAAAAAGCTTTGGGAAAATCTTTATCATCAACCGGCCCTGGGTGTCGGATATTATCATGGTTCTCTGGGCAACCGGGAAGTATATGGCAATGCCCATTCGGTGTATGCTTTTTTTGAAGCACCTATATGGAACATCCGCAATCAACTTGAGCTGAACTACAGAATGTCCACCGGGTTATCCTACATTTCAAAAACATTCGATATCTACAATAATATATATAATATTGCCATCGGTTCACACCTGAACCTTCATTTCAACCTCTTTCTGAATGCATTGATAAACATAACCGAAGATTACAAGCTCATATCAGGCATTGGCTTCACCCATTTTTCTAACGGGAAGATCAAATCTCCCAACAAAGGGCTGAATGTTATCAATGGTTCCCTTGGTATCAGGTATTTTTTCAGCCAACCTGAACCTTTAAAAAAAGATTTCACCCAACCTGAAATCCCTGACAAAAATCATTTTTCGGTAATCTGGTCCCATGGTTTAAAAGATTATAACCGATTTAATAAGGCTGTATATTATATCTCCTCTCTCAATATGAGTTACGAACGTCAGTATGCACATTTTGCCAAAGCAGGTACGGGGCTGGATGTTTTTTACAACAGTGCGCTGAGAAATTTCAGGGAAGAACCTGTTAGAACCGGAATAACAAGCAGCGACCTATACAGGCTCGGGATGCATATTTCCCATGACTTCATCGTGGGAGATTTCTCCCTGACCATACAACTGGGGCACTACTTTTACAATAAGGCATTCTATATTACTGATATATACAACAGAATAGGGCTTAGATATTATAGCGATGACCGGATCATACTGAATCTGTCCCTCAAATCCCATAATGCAAATGCAGAATTTATTGAATTCGGAATCGGTTATCTTTGGTAAAATGAAGCACATCATAAAATACCTGCCAGTTTATTTTTCCCTGATAAGCATCTTTACAGGGGGATGCGAAAAGGTAAATGAATTATACACCGAGGATCGGGAAATTGTGAAAGAAGTGCCCCTGGAACCTTATAATTATGTCAGGATATGGAGTATATCTGACATCCGCCTGGTGGAAGATACAGTGTGTAAGGCAGTATTAAAAGGACAAAGAAGCGTTGTCAACAACATATCTTTTAAACAGGAAGACAAGAGAATTTTTGTTCGCGGGAAAGGCACAAATCAATGGTACCGCGGAACAGAGAGACCGGTTATAGCATTTCACTTTACCAACCTGGAATATTTCCGTATTGAGGAACCCGCGCAGCTATGGTCAGAAGATACCATTCATTCGGAAAATCTAAAGATCATTGTAGCCAATGGGCTTTCCGAAGTGGACCTGATACTGGATACCGAGTCCTTTTATTTTGAAAACTGGACCACCAACACCGGAAAGTATAAGTTTTCAGGAAAATGCAACAACAGTCACATAAAGCTATACGGTTCGGGGAGGCTTCAGGCAAAAAACCTTATAACCGCTCATGCGGTTATTGAACAACATTCCATTGCCAATGGTTACTTATCTGTACAGGATACGCTGGAGGTATATACAAAAAGCAAAGGAAACATCTATTATACAGGCGATCCGAAAAAAATTATATTTGAACGGGATGCCTCCGGCAGGCTGATCAGAATGGAATAACAAAATGATTGAAAATACAGCGTTCTTTATACATGTAAAATAAGTTAAAATCAACACAAAAAGATGATTATGTTTTTTATTATTGTTACAATTATATACTTTCTTCCACTAATTTACGTGTTTTTCCGTATCAAGCACCATTTTATTCCCAGAAACCGGCTGACCTTATATACTTTGGGTTTTCTGGTGCTGGTTCTCCTATTTCCCCTGACCAATTTTTTCCTTGAGGATCAGTTCAGCGCACTATCAAAACATATCATCACTTTTGGCTCCTATACAGCGGTTTTCTTCTTATACTTCCTGATTGCAATCATTCTTTTTGACATTTTCCTTCTTCTCAACAAATGGTTAAAAATGGTGCCCAACCCCTTATTCAAATCCGTCAGGCAAAAAGCGAAAGGACTTTGGATTGTTGTAATGCTTCCGATCCTGGTGATTATCGGCGGGATCATTCACTTTAATAACATACAGACCTCTCATTATCAAATCGAGATTCCACGTCGATCTTCACAACCCGACCATATGAAAATTGCCTTTATCGCCGATTTCCACCTCAATCCAAGAACCAACCTGAATTACGTGGAACGCGTAAAAGAAAAAATCAACACCATACAACCCGACCTGATGTTGTTCGGCGGCGACATTCTGGAAGGCGACGGCGATGAGGACAAACTGGAGAAATTTGAAGAACTGTTGAGTCAGATTCATGCAAAATATGGAAGTTATGGGGTCATCGGAAACCATGAAATTTATGGAGGCAACGACACGGAACCCTTTTTTGAACGGGCCGGAATAGAATTATTAAAAGATAGCGTTGTTGTCATCAACAACTCCGTGAATCTGATCGGCAGATTGGATCAGCATATAGACGACAGAAAATCACCTGAAACACTCCTGAGTCAGGGCAGGGATTCCCTTCCGGTCATCATGCTGGATCACAGACCCACAAGGATCCCGGAAATCAGCAAAACGAGGGTAGATCTCCAGTTTTCCGGACATACCCACAACGGCCAGCTTTTCCCTTTCAACCTGATTACCCAAAGCATCTATCTCCTAAGCTGGGGGCATGAGAAAATAAACAATACCCATTTCTTTGTTACAAGCGGCATACGGCTCTGGGGCCCTCCGGTCAGGACGACAGGTGTATCGGAAATTGTGGTGATCGACATTAAATTCCGGTAAACGTTCTTTTTTATTTTGACATTCAATAGTTGATGTCATAAAGAGTTTGACAGGAATTTGACAAAGAGTTTGACAGGAGTTTGACAAAGAGTTTGATAAAGAGTTTGACAGGAGTTTGATTGTTGTAACAAGTAATGCTAATGCTGGCAAGGAAATAGAATGGTCATTCATTGTCATTCGTGGTCATTTGGTTGTATTTGCAGAAATGCCCCGGGCTGCGTTTCATTCCTACCGTAACGTTAGTGGATTGGCGCTTGCCTTAATGGCTGAAGCGGGTAAATCCTAACCTGGGACTTGTTGATCATCCCCTCAGATATAGTAAACCCTCCCCTGGAATTGTGAGACCTCCCCTCGGGGTTGTCACACGCTCCCTCTGACCTGTAAACCATCCCTCGGACTTGTGACCCGATCCCTCGGACTTGTCAACCGATCCCTCAGGGTTGTCACTCCATCCCTCGGAGTTGTCACTCGTCCCCTCGGCATGGTGTCCTATTCTTTGGGGTTTTGACCCGTCCCCCGGAGGTAGCACCAGTCCCTCGGCGGGTTTCAGAAGATTTCTTATCAAAAATCATCCGGGATCTTTATATGCTTTACAATAGTCCTTGTGCAGCTTCTATAATTTGAATCTAAAACTTGTCAAACTTTAAACATCAAACCTTAAACTTCTTAATCTTCGCCTTCGCTCTCTGTGCTCTTCGCTCCATGCTCTAAGCTCTTTGCTCCTTGCTCCATGCTCTAGGCTCTAGGCACTCCGCTCTTCGCCCCACAAAGGTGCTCATACATAGCATTTGCCACCCGGTAAGAGGCTCCTCTTCCTCCCAACCTCTCTCTTAACTTGCTGTATTCTTCTTTCATTTGCCGGATATACTCCCCGTTGTTCAGGATGTTATCCAGCTCTTGCCTCAGATTGTCAGGGTTCATCTCATCCTGGATCAGTTCCCTGACTACTTCTTTTTGCATGTTCAGGTTAACCAGGGAAATATAGCTCACCTTTACGAAATGTTTGGCTATCCGGTAGGATATGGGATTGGCCTTATAGCACACTACCTGTGGTACATTAAACAAGGCAGCTTCCAGTGTTGCAGTCCCGGACGTAATGAGCGCGGCCACGGAATGGTTTAACAATTCATAAGTTTTGTCATACAAAAAATGCACGCTCGTCTCCCTCAGATACTCCCGATAATACTCAGGTTCAATGGAAGGAGCACCTGCCACCACAAACTGATATTCATTGAAATCCTTAATCACTTTCAGCATAACAGAAAAATTACGGTCAATTTCCTGCTTTCTGCTGCCCGGTAAAATGGCAACAACCTGCTTGTCTTCCAGGTTATGCTCTTTTATAAAATCATTCCAGGGCTTTCGGTTTTCCTTCCACTCATCGATGGCATCAATCAAGGGGTTGCCATAATATTCCGCAGGATAATCATGATCCCTGTAGAATTCCTTTTCAAAGGGAAAGATGATGAACATGCGGTCGACAAAAGCCTTGATCTTTTTTATTCTCGATTCTTTCCAT
This sequence comes from Bacteroidales bacterium, assembly GCA_018334875.1. NCBI lineage: Bacteria > Pseudomonadati > Bacteroidota > Bacteroidia > Bacteroidales > Bacteroidales bacterium. The sequence goes on from JAGXLC010000037.1 coordinate 6,908, forward strand.
GCCCATATCTTCGGGGATATGTAATAATATACCGGAATGTTGTGCTTTTTGGCAAAGCGGGCCATCCTCAGGTTGAAACCCGGATAATCGATCAATATCAAAACATCGGGATTGTAATCCAAAAGATCCTGTCTGCAAATTCTAAAATTCCGTTTGATTTTCCGAAAACTTACCAAAACTTCCCAAAAGCCCATGATGCTATGCTCGCGATAATGTTTCACCAGCTCGCCACCGTGGGCCTGCATGCGGTCTCCTCCCCAAAACCGGAATGACGGATTCGGATCAACCTGTCTCAGGCCCTTTAACAGATTGGAGCCGTGAAGATCTCCCGAGGCTTCGCCTGCAATAAGATAATACTTCATTTCATGCAAACTTCAGAATAATAACAAGAAAACCAAGTAATAAAGTGGCTAAAAGAACTCCTCTGGCAGAGTAGAGACGGTTTAACCAGATGAAAATAAAAAAAAGCAGCAGATTGGGATATACACACACGCTAATGAACTTGGAGAATAATTTCAAATCCAATAGCTGGTCAAAAAATATATTCAGCGGATAATTGGCAAATTTCACAAGATAAAATACCACCATGACAATTAACGGCCATCCTATACCCAATATAATTCCAAGTCTCAGAGAATCCCATCTCTTCCTGCTAATCATAACCGATATCCTTCAGCCTTTTCATTGCCTCGTAATCAGTAAGATCTACCTTGATGGGAACAACTGAAATATATCCATTGGCAAGGGCCCACTCATCGGTATCGGCTGCCCCGTTCTCATGGTTTTCAAAATATCCGGTAAGCCAAAAATATTCACCGGCCCGGGGATCGAGCCGTTTTTCAAATTCCTCGCGCCATACGCCTTTTGCCTGACGGCATATTTTTATTCCCTTGATCTCCTCGGCGGGAATTGACGGCGCGTTAACATTCAAACAGGTTCCCTTCGGAAGGCCTTTTTCCAGTGTATGTTGAACAATCTTTCTTCCGTATTCAACAGTTCCGGTAAAGTCGGCATCCGGATCGAAATCTAGCAAAGAAAAACCAATGGAAGGGATCTCATTCAGGCATGCTTCAATAACGGCCCCCATCGTTCCGGAATACATCACACTCACAGAGGCATTGGAACCATGATTGATACCAGAAACAACCAGATCGGGATCCCTGGGAAGTATTTCGCCAAAAGCCAGCTTAACAGAATCGACTGGGGTACCCGAACATCCATATACCTGAACATTCTCCGATTCTCTGAGCTTTCTGTACCTGATCGGTACCTCTACTGTGATGGAATGAGACTTTCCCGAATGCACATAAAAAGGAGCTACCGCATATATCGATCCAAATGGACGTACCATTTCTATCAACGAGTTGAAGCCCTTCGCCTCCACTCCATCATCATTCGTTACCAGGATTAAAGGTCTCTTTTTGTCCAATGTTTATCACCAGTTGGTTTAATGTTATGCAAAGATATGGAAATGTCTATAATTATCAATATCCATCGGCCAAATCTTGTTCTTAATTTTGTCCAAATATTTTTTAATTTTGTCACCTCTATACAGCACCGAATCATAAAATGAATTCCTGAAAACAATTTGTTGCAATGAAAATCTCTTATAACTGGCTAAAAGATTACGTGGATACAAGTTTATCGCCCGAAGAAGTGGCGCAGATTTTAACCAACACAGGCCTGGAGGTGGAAGGCAGGGAAGCTTTTCAGTCTGTGGAAGGCGGACTGGAGGGACTGGTAATTGGCCGGGTTACTTCCTGCAAGAGCCACCCCAAAGCAGATAACCTGAGCATTACCACCGTGGATGTGGGAATGGACCGCGAACTACCCATTGTATGTGGAGCACCGAATGTAGCCGAAGGTCAGAAGGTGGTGGTGGCCAAGCCGGGAACCAAGCTATTCATGAACGGTAAGCGAACAGAACTCAAAAAAACCAAAATACGGGGAGAAGTTTCAGAAGGTATGATCTGCGCAGAGGATGAGGTCGGTCTGGGAGATGACCACGAAGGGATTATTGTATTAGATGACGACGCCCCCTTAGGCGGAAAGGTAAAAGATTACTTTCATTTTGAAGAGGATACCGTTTTGGAAATCGACCTCACCCCCAACCGCATCGACGGTGCCTCCCATATTGGCGTAGCCCGGGACCTTTTGGCATACCTCAGGCAGAAAGAAGATATAAAATTAAAGAAACCATCCGTAGACCACTTCAAAAAAGACGATGATAACCTGAAGATTGATGTGGAAATCGTTAACAGGGAAGCCTGCCCGCGATATTCCGGAGTTACCCTCACCAACGTAAATGTGGAACCTTCCCCTGAATGGTTACAAAACCGTTTAAAGGCAGTAGGGCTTAATCCCATTAACAACCTGGTGGATATATCCAACTTTGTATTGCTGGAAACCGGTCAGCCCCTCCACTTTTTTGATGCGGATAAAATAAAGGACAATAAGGTCCTCATCCAAAAACTTAGTGAGGGAACCCCGTTTATCTCTCTTGATAAACAGGAAATCAAATTATCCGCAGAAGACCTTATGATCTGCGATACCGAAAAACCCATGTGTATTGCTGGGGTCCTTGGCGGAACCAATTCCGGTGTAACTGAGCATACCAAAAACCTTTTTATCGAGAGTGCTTACTTTGATCCGAGACACATTAGAAATACGGCCAAACGGCACATTCTCAATACAGATGCTTCATACCGTTTCGAAAGAGGCGCCGACCCGAACAATACCGTTTACGCCCTGAAAAGAGCTGCACTCATGGTGAAAGAGATCGCAGGGGGCAACATTTCTTCAGAAATTGTGGACGAATATCCCGATCCCATAGACAAAGCACCGGTAGATCTAAACTTCGACAACCTTGTCAGGTTGACAGGAATGGAAATTCCCCTGCCTGTTTTGAGAACGATATTACCGGCTCTGGATATTGAGATCGAAGAAGAAACCGAACGGGGGATGAAGTTACGCATCCCCACTTACCGGGTAGATGTCACCAGGGAGGTGGATGTGATCGAGGAAATACTGAGAATCTACGGATACAACAGAATTGAAACTCCGGAAAAGCTAAACGCCACATTAACTTATTCGGAAGGTACCGACCGGGAACAATATACGGACGTTATCTCCACGTTGCTCACAGGGAAAGGGTTTACTGAAATCATGTCCAATTCCCTGACCAAATCTGCTTATTATAATGACCTTACCACCTTCCCGGAAAACAACCTGGTGTATCTCCATAACCCCCTTAGCAGCGATCTCAACAGTATGAGGCAAACATTGCTCTTCGGTGGACTGGAAGCTGTGGCCCATAACATCAACCATCAAAGGCCGGATCTGAAGGTTTTCGAGATCGGGAACTGCTATTCCCGTGAATCAACCAATGAATCAGATGATGCACTAAAAGGATTTCATGAGGAAAGCCATCTGGGATTATTCATTTCGGGCCAATTTACCGGCGAAAGCTGGATACAAAAACAAAAACCTGCCGATTTCTTCCACATGAAAGGTTATGTGGAAAACATCCTGGATAAACTGGGCTTCCATATGCGACAGTTTAAAATGGAAGAACTCGAGACCGACATTTTTGACCAGGGCCTCAGGTACAAGCTGAAAAAACATACCGTTGCCGAGGTGGGTATGGTACATCAAAACATCCTGAACAAGCTGGATATTGAGATCCCTGTTTATTTCGGCGACATATACTGGGGCAAGGCAATGGAGCTGGCCGAAAACAACCGGGTAGAATATAAAGAGATCCCCAAATATCCACATGTTAGAAGAGATCTGGCATTGCTTCTCAATGAAGATATCCGTTTCAAACAGATCGAAGATCTGGCCTACAAAACAGAAAGAAAGTTCCTGAAAGATGTATCGCTTTTTGATGTTTATCAAGGGGAAAAACTGGGGGAAAACAAAAAGTCATACGCAGTCAGCTTTATACTGCAGGATGAAAAGCAAACGCTGAAGGAGAAACACATCGACAAGATCATGAAAAAACTCATCAACACGTTCAGGGAACAACTGGGTGCGGAGATAAGATAATGATTGGGTGCCTGCCCGCCAAAACGGAGTGGAGGCGGGATTGGTTGATTGATTAGATTGGGTGCAGGAAGACGGGAAAACGAGAAGATGGGAAGAGGAGAAGACGAGAAAACGAGAAGACGGGAAGAGGAGAAGATGGGAAGAGGAGAAATGAATAAAATTGTTACATTGTTATATTGTCAAATTGTTGGAATGGGTCGAAGGCGAGGCTAAGAACTACTACTGACTGACTTTTATCGCAACAGCCTGAACCTCTTTAGGCAATAAATTAGCTGCATAATGTTTGATGGTTCATTCATATTGGAGGCTAAGTTAACAATTCTATATATTTTCCAATATGGCTACCCTCACCATATCAAACACTGCTTCAAAATCCTGAGAAAAATTTATTTCCAATGCTCAAAAAGCGGTCCCTTCTCACCGTAAAGCGGGTCCTGATCAGGAAGACCTACCTGGGAGATGTTATCGAGTGCCTGTTCCAATTCTTCAGGCTTGCCGTAGTTCATGTCCCAGTCGCTGCCGCCGGGATAGGCTCCTACACAAGCAAAGTCAGAAGAACTTCCCAGGTTCCTGTGGGAGATGCCTGCAGGCAAAATAACCACCTGGCCCTTCTTCAGTGTAAAAGTTTGGCCGTTCGGGCCGCCAAGCTGAACTTCAGCCTCACCGCCATAAATACCCAACACCTCATGCGTAATGCTGTGGTAATGATGCATGCTAAAAATACCGTTGCGCCAGGAATTCTTCCAGTTGTTCCGGCGAAAGAGGCTTTCAAAATCTCTCGCTTCAGACAAATCCAAATCCTCCGGTTCATAAATGAGCACAGGAAACCGGTCGTTGTTGGGAAAATTGCCATCAGGTTCTATAAGTGCTGTTGTGATGTTTTTTTGTTGTGTTTCCATAACTTCCGCTTTTTGCTGTACAACATTGATGGGATCTTTTTCATATACATTGAAAGCCATGGCCGCCTTTACCTTTTGTACGCCTTCATCCGGATTGATCTGTTGGTTATTGGTTACTGCACCAAAAAAGAATATAGCCGATAATAAAACCAGTGCGATAACCGGATAATAATTGGTCTTTGAAAAATAACCCATGGCTTAAAGATTAATGCAACCATTTGATAAAAAACAATATGTTTCCGGAGATTGTTCAGGAAAATGTGATGGCCACGAATGCACGAATGATTTTTTTATTCATGCATCCGTGGCTCAATATTTTCAGAAACCATGTCTAATATAACCCAACATGCCATATCTGCGGTATTCCGTTCCCCGGTTACTTTACCAACCCGGGATTCCATTTCATTCCATGCGGGGCTACAAAGATTACTTGCCTAAAGGCATTCAGATCATCACTGAGTCTACTTTTTATAAATAAGCATATTACACTGAAATTTAGATCTTGTGTAAGGCCGTAGGCCTGATATCTTTGTAGGCCCGGGTGTAAACCCGGGTTTAGCTGCAATATCAGGCTAACCGAAATTCCGTCAGGAATGACATAAGGGCCAAATCAGACATAAGTCAGCTCGAGCCATCGCCATTCCAACTATAGTTTCTTGAATATTAACTAATTTTATCTTATATTGAAGTATAAAAAAAAGTAAATAATTTCAGGATCAATAAAAAATTCATCCGTGCATTCGTGGCCATTACCCTTATTTTAGACCTTTTTCCCACCCTTTTTCAATCCCCGGATATTAGCACATCAAAAAAGTCAAGCCTATATTTGTATGGACAAATGATTTTTAAACCAAAAAATTTTACGATTATGAAAAAGATGGTTAAATTGGGATCAGCAACTTTACTGGCACTATTTATTTTTGCCGGAAATGGAATGGCACAAACTCAGTGGCAGACAATTAAAAGTGAAAGCACTCAGCTTAAGATGAACAGATCCATTCGCCTTAATGGAGATTCGAAAACGGAGGAGCTCAATATGATGATCATAAATAAAACAAAATATTGCAGGATAAAAATAAGAAGTATGATTGAAGCGGGCAGGCTTACTGTTGAAATTTATGATCCCAGTGGGGAGAAGCATGGAAATTTTTCAGTGGGCAGCCAGATAAATCCTGAAGGCCCAAAAAAGGGAAAGCAGGGAAAAGAAGAAAGGGTGCATGGAGAAATTAACAAAAATTTTAAGAATCCGACACCAGGGAAATGGAAAATCCGGATCATCCCTACTAAGGCCAAGGGAAGGTTATTCATTGATACCCGGCAACATTATGTGGAAGACCAACACAGGAATTAAATAAGACAAACTTGTGTCAAATGACATTTAATCCTGAAAAAATGCCTGTTATAAAATGTTTGCTATTATTCCTGGGGATGATTGGTCTGATGCACCAAAACCTGAAAGCAGATCCAAGCATAAAGGGTCGACTCCACCTTGACTCAAGCTGGGCACATGTTGCTTATCTTTCCCTCATACCCAATCTGAATGCATTGCACACCATGTCCAATAACATGATCATTGAAAAAGCAAACATTGACAGTACAGGGCATTTTTCGTTTCATACCGGTTACCTCCCGGCACAGGACAAACTCTATAGGATCCATATCTCAAAAAAAGGTGATCCCCCGGCTTCTCTGATCATTGGAGGAAAAGAGGAAAACCATCTGTTTGTCATTGCCAACAACCAGTCTAACGTCATGATTCATGATACCAGCGACAATACCTTTCTAATTGATGTAAAGATTTCCGGTTATTATCCCAACAAACTTTTTCAGCGTGTCAACGAAATGGCTTCTTATACGGATACCCTCCAGGGAGATGGTTCCGCTCTGAAAAAGGAATTCATCAAAAACGCCGTTTACGATAAGCTAAGAAGATTTGCCGACACCTGCTCTCACCCCATCGTTTCGCTATATGCCCTGCATCAAAGCAAATACGAATCCAACTACTTCGAAAACCAGCAATTCTACAAAGATTATCTTGAAGACTGGGAACATCCGAAATCATCCTATTTCAAAGCATTCAGGGAGTCTTTGCCCGTCCGTCCGGCTCGTGAATGGCTAATCAGGAGCATCATTGGTATAGCTTTTTTCGGCTTGGGTATCCTGGTTACCCATCTAACAAGAAAGCGAAGGCAAAAATACCATAACCCGGTCAAAAACCTCACCGTCCAGGAAAGAAAAGTATATGCCCTGCTCAGGGAGGGAAAATCCAACAAGGAGATATCCGAGGAGTTCAATATCGGACTGAGCACTGTCAAATCGCATGCAAACAACATCTACTCCAAGCTGAAGGTGAAGTCAAGGAAAGAGCTGATGAATCTGGAAAGCTGAATTGGAGTGGAACAAATGATTGAATGCCTGCCTGCCGGCAGGATTGGATGGATGGATGCCTGCTGTCAAACGGGCCTGGTCGCCGACAAGCGATATTGAATGTTTCATGCAATTGAAAGAAGAAACCATTCAGTGATACAATAAATGTACCCAAAAATTTCCCGCATGCCTGTATGGTACTCTAAAAGGGATTTGAACTCATCCAGCATAGGTGTATGATACACCCGGAAGTTCCGAAATCGTCCTTCATGCTTGCATGGCATCTTCGGAGGTCCCGAAATCGTCCCGCATGCTTGCATGATGGTTTCGGAAAGTTCCGAAATCGTCCCGCATGCTCGCTGGTAGTCTCGGAAAGTTCCGAAACCATGCCGCACGCTTACATGATACTTTCGGAATCTTCCGAAATCGCCTCGCATGCATGCACGAAACTCTCGGACAGACGGATATATAAAGTACCATAATTTCGTCGCTACGACTGTATTACTGATACAAGCAACGTCCATAGATGACTATTTCTCTCACCTGCCAATTCTTAACTTACAGGAGTTGCCAACTGTGCTTTGCCCACTGCCAACTTCTTTTCAAACCCTCAAATTTTCAAACTTTTACTCCCTGAACACCATCTGCCCATACGAAAGTGGATTATGAAATGCCGGGGGTGACCAGGAAGAAGCCTCTGTGGTCTTTTTCTCCTCCCCTTCACTTCGGCAGAAATCCACAAACCAGCGATCGCCGTCTTTCGGAGGATGGTTGGGAGCAGTATACACCTCATCGAAGGGAATGGCGATCTCAAAAGTCCAGCCTTCATCGGTATCCGAGGCATCATTTAGGGTGCCTTGTAACTGAACCGCACTTTTCAGCCCTTCGGCATCCCAGTTCCACAACTGTTTGATGTCTTTGCGGGCATTGTATTTGTTCAGCACAAACAGGTCCAGGATCGCATTCTGCGGGTTGATCTCAATCTCAATGTACGACTTGGAACAACCGTCGGCATTGATGAAAAACTCCACCACATTTTCCTTCCACAGGTAAGCATCTCTTTCGGTCATTGTGGCCCACAAATGATCGTCCTCCACATGAAAAGCCCCGTAAAGGTATTCATCGTCCCACAGCCATTGAAAACGGGTTTTCAGGCGGGGTTCGGAACCGTCCTGAGCAACAAAGCGGGCAACGGGAGCTTTCTCCCATGCCGGTTCATCGATCTTCCCGTCAATCTCAATCTCCTCACTGGTCTTGTGGCATTCATAAACCGGTTTGTCCTGTTGAAAAAACAATGAAGAAGTGATCAGGTAAACAAGAATTAATAAAGGATTCATAGTACATTGGTTTTAATTTTCTTCCATTCTTAGGTAGAAAACGAAATTCTAATATCTAATTTCGAAATTCTAAACAATATCAAATATTCAAATAATGAAATTTCAAAACAACAAATAAATCTGATAAAACATTTATGAAAATTTCCGATTCTATTATGACTGAATTGGGATAAACTGTTTAGGTCATTGAATGATTGGAACATTATAATTTGTTTAGGATTTAGAATTTAGGATTTAGGATTTAGGATTTCCATTGAATATGGGCTAGTGAATTGATGCTTATAATTATTTATTCCATATTCTCATGAATCTATTATAGTTATCAACCCAATACCAGTTTACTTTTCCCTTTAGGTAACCTGAAACAAAATATACTTTCATTCCGGTTTGTATAAAATGTGTTGTCCGAAAGCTGCAGCGGATCATCCACGCGTGCGAAAGAGGTTTTCCCGTCTGAATGTGCCAGTTGTGCGCCATCAACCTGTTTGTTAATCTTAACCGTAAAGCGGCTGGTGGAAAAGGGTGCTTTAATTTGAACTCCGGTTTCCGAGGGCTGAAAACTGGTAAGCTTCTTACAGGCCCAGTAGCGGGCAATTTCGCTGTTTTTCATCCAGATCAGGTGATCGTATTTCTGATGCAGCCGCTTAACCACCGTTTTAAAAATGTTGAAGCCAAGTTTGTTGCCATTGTAATAGATGCCGGGCCAGTGGCATACCATAAGGGCCGGCTGCCCGGATTCAATCACATCCACCATCCTGCCTTTTTTGAGATCCGGGGTAATAAAACGGTCAGCACTGCCGGGGCTTAACCCATCCCAGCCGCCAAACCAGTCACCGGTACACCCGATGATGCTGACGCTGCAGCGGGGATCATCTGTATCCAGGCCGGATACATGGAACAATTCCGGTTCCACGCTTTGTTCGGGGTCTGTCCGCAAATCTCTGAAGAAATGGGGAATCTCCGTCTGAAATACATCCCGGCAGGCTTCCAGAGTACCCATGGCCAGGTTATCCATATTTTGGCTACCGAAGCCACCCGGAGTGGTCACACCCTCACAGGGGAGATCAACTTCTTTCAGTATATTCAACGCATAGGCAATATAGTTTGCCAACACATCGGAACTCTTGTCCTGGCTCCATTCCCAGTTCTCCATATATTCAGGAGTTGCATGAGGATAGGGTATGCCGGTGCGTGTGTTGATTACACGGGTATGGCTGATCATCTCCGGATGGATGTCCCAATCCGGCATCATAAAATCCCTTACCAGCTTCAGGCTTCTTTTTAATTCCCCGGAGGACCAGCCGGGAATGAAGCGATGCAACCATCCGGTGCATGCCGGATAGGGCACCATGCTGTATTTTCCCTTCACGCCATTACTACGGCACCATTCACCAAACTCCCTTACAAAATCATCGGGAATTTCCGGTGGGAGCTTTTTCCATTCTTGTTTGTACTGGTCCGGAAATACCTCCTTAAATTGCGGTATTCCATAATAAGCCATATTCACCAGGGCCGTGGAATCATCGATAATAAAACTCACCGGGACCCGGTTGCCGGGATTGAGCACTTCCACCGAATAACCGGCCATATTCCCTGACCAGGGAACTCCGCTACCGGTAGCAATCAAACCTGCTGTACCGGCGGCAAGATTTTTGATAAATGTTCTTCTTGAAAGATCAGCCATGATTATTATATGTTGAAGGTTACATCAGACAGCAAAACCCTCGTCCCGGGTTCCTGTCTTATACTCCGACAAATCTAATAAAAAATTATTCTTCTGAGAAGCTCCTGAGCAATCGCCGGTAGGCAGAAAAGACATTGGCCCTGGAAACAAATCCCAGATATCTGCCATTTTCCAGTACAGGCAGATTATAATGCTTGGTGGTCTGAAACTTTTTGGCCACTTCTTCCATTGATTCATCGGGATGTACTACAGGGCTTGGCATATACATCAACTCCCGCACATATACATGATCGTATTTATCGCGGTCAAACATGATATGGCGAATGTCATTGAGAAAAACGATGCCCTTCAGTTTTTCCTCATCATCGAGCACCGGGACAATATTTCGTTCCGACTTGGCGATCACTTTGACCAGGTCACCCAGCGTAGCACTCTCATGGATCGGTTTAAAGTTCGTTTCTATCAGGTTGCGTACTTTCAGAATGGTGAGGACCATTTTGTCCTTATCATGGGTAAACAGCTCACCCCGCCGGCCCAACTGGTAGGTATATACCGAATAACGTTCAAATACCCTTGCTACGGCATAGGAAATGGTAGCAACGATCATCAGCGGAAAGATCAGTGCATAACCGCCGGTGATCTCCGCAATAAGGAACATGCCGGTCAAAGGAGCATGCAAAACACCGGCTATCAAACCGCCCATGCCTGCCAGGGCAAAATGGCTATTCGGAAGGTGATCAACACCAAAGTGGTTAAAGACTTTGGCAAAAAATAACCCGCTGTTAACACCCGTGAAAAGCGTAGGAGCAAAGATACCCCCTACTCCGCCACTACCAAAAGTAATGGAAGTGGCAATAACCTTCAGGAAAAGGATAAGGGCAAAAAAGAGGAATACCACATAAATATTATCTCTTAATCCGTAAAAGAGGCTTTTCTCAAACAGATAGCTAAAATCTCCCTCCAGGCAGGCGTTGATCGATTCATAACCTTCGCCGTACAAGGCAGGAAAGAAAAATACGATCACCCCGAGGGCCACACTGCCCACGATCCATCGGGTATATCGATTGTTAATACGGTCGAAGGTTTGTTCAACAAACTTGTACATCCGGGTAAAATAAACCGAGACCAAACCGGTAAATATCCCAAGCAATATATAAAAAGGCACTTCGCTTATCACAAAGTCCTCTGTGATCTCTGCGGGAACCAATACACTCATGCCCAGAAACAAAAAAGAAGTCAAAGCACCGGTTAACGAAGCCAAAAGCAGGGGAATAAGGGATGACATGGTGAGGTCTAACATCAACACCTCCAGTACAAACACAATACCTGCGATCGGAGCCTTGAAGATGGCCGACATAGCGCCGGCGCTGGCACAAGCAAGAAGTAAAATTATCTGCTTATAGTTCAATCTGAATATTCTTCCTATATTGGATCCCCAGGCAGCACCGGTAGCCACGGTAGGCCCCTCTAAACCTACAGAACCTCCGAAACCTACTGTCAACGCACTGGTTATAACGGAAGAAAACATATTATGGGGTTTGATCCGGCCCCCGGTCTTGGAAATGGATGCAAGGGTGAGCGGGATACCATGCCCCACGGATTGTCTCAGTATAAAGTGCATGAAAATTACGGCTATCAGTATCCCTATTGCGGGCAAAACCACATAAAGATAATTCTGGTATTGCTCTACAAACCCACTTGTTACTATAGTTTTAATAAGATGTACGGCATTCTTGATAATTACAGCAGCAAAACCTGATGTGATCCCGACAACGACACTGAGGATCATAATAAGCTGTCTGTCGCTTATATGCCGCCGTCTCCAAACCAGTAATCTACTAAGCCGCGTTGGTCTTTTCATAACGAGCACAAAAATAATATTTCCATTTATCTTACCTCAAATAAACAAAGTTTTTTATTACCATGCCTGGGAGGGATTAATAATGGAGCCCGTAACAGCCGCAAAACCTGCCACAAATTTGGCATCAGGGTGAATCAAAAAAACAAAATGAAAAACCGGGTGTTTTATTGTAAATTTGAGCATTTGTATAAGTTTGTGCTGTAAAAGAATCAAAATTGATGATATATGGTCGATTTCAACAAATATATACTGGATAACGGTCTGAAACTTATGGTGCACAGGGACGAATCTACCCCCATTGCCACTGTAAACCTTTTATACAATGTGGGTTCCAAACATGAAAATCCCGAACGTACCGGTTTCGCCCATTTATTCGAGCACCTGATGTTCGAAGGCTCGGTTAATATCCCTTCCTATGATACCCCGCTTCAAAAAGCAGGGGGAGAAAATAATGCCTTTACCACCAATGACCTTACCAACTATTACCTGACTCTGCCGCTAGAAAACATTGAAACTGCATTTTGGCTGGAATCAGACAGGATGCTTGGGCTAAAACTCACCGAAGAAAAAGTGGAGGTACAGAAAAACGTGGTCATCGAAGAATTCAATCAACGCTATCTGAATCAACCTTATGGAGATGCTTTTTTTCTGCTCAGGCCAATGGCTTATAAAGTACATCCCTATCAATGGTCAACAATAGGTAAAGATCCTTCCCACATAAAAAATGCCACACTCGAGGAAGTAAAAGATTTCTTTTATCACCATTATGCTCCAAACAATGCCATTTTATCTGTTGTAGGAAATGTAGATCCCGATCAAATAAAAATTCTTGCCGACAAGTGGTTCGGGGAGATACCCCGCCGGGATATTGAACAAAAGGAAATTCCCAAAGAACCCCATCAGGAAGAACCCCGAAAGGAGAAAGTTGAAAGAGGAGTCCCACATAATGTGCTTTATAAAGGCTTTCGGATGTGTGCCAGAAACCATCCCGACTTTTATCCCACCGATCTGATCTCAGATCTGCTGGGAAACGGTAAATCATCCCGGTTATACCAGCAACTGGTAAAGAAAAAACAAATATTCGCCACCATTGATGCATTCATTACAGGAGATATAGATGAAGGCCTTCTTCTTATCTCCGGCAGCCTTTCCGAGCAGGTGAACATGGCTGACGCAGAGGCAGAGCTCAATAAAGAACTGAATGAATTAAAGGAAACCCGGATAACGGAAGAAGAATTGCAGAAAGTAAAAAACAAGGTAGAGGCTGTAAATACCTTCAGTAAAACCAGCGCGCTACATAAAGCAATGAACCTGTCATTTTATGAATTGCTTGGAGATGCCGGCAGGATCAATCAGGAAATAGAAAACTACAGAAAAACTACAACCCATGATATCCAAAGGGTAAGCAATTATCTGCTGGACGAAACAAACAGCAACACACTGTATTATCATGCTAAAAAATCATAACTATGCAAAATATGGAAAGAACAAAGCAACCCGGTATTCAATCGATTGAGACCATCCATATTCCTTCGGCGAACCAATTCCGCTTATCCAATAATATTCCGGTATATTCAATACATTCAGGGACAGAGGAAATTGTTAAAATAGATCTGCTGTTCCGCGCGGGCAACTGGTTTCAGCCCAAACCCCTCATTGCAATGACTTCCAACGAAATGCTTCCTGAAGGTTCCAAACATTATACGGCTGGAGAGATAGCTGAAAAATTTGACTATTACGGAGCCTTTCTGAAAACAAGTGTCAACAAGGATGTGGCCATGGTATCTCTGCTCACGCTGAAAAAATATCTAAGAGAAACCCTTGATATTCTTTCGGATATACTGATCAATCCCACTTATCCCGAAGAAGAACTGAAAACCTATATCAAGCATAAAAAACAGGAATTTCTCCTTGAACAATCAAGGGTGAATCACCTGTCCCGGATCAAGTTCAACGAGGCACTTTTTGGAAACCACCATCCTTATGGCAAGATGGTGCACCTGGAGGACTATGACAGTGTTACCCGGGAGGATCTGGTGAATTTTCATACGAATTACTACACAACAAGCAATAGTGAGATTCTGTTAACCGGAAAGGTTGACGACTCAGTACATCAAACTATAGATGAATTTTTAGGCACCTTCCTCTGGAAAACAAAAGGGAAAACCCATGCACCCGATTATGTGCCCTTTACTACAAGTGAAAGGGAAATATTCACCCCAAAGGAAAATGCCGTACAATCGGCTATACGTATAGGCAAGATCGTTTTCGGGAAGCATCACCCGGAGTTTCCGGGTATACAGGTATTAAATACCATACTTGGGGGATATTTCGGATCCCGTTTGATGAAAAAAGTGCGGGAAGAGAAAGGCTATACTTATGGAATCAACTCCCTGCTTGTACCTTTGGTAAATGAAGGATATTTCGTGATCATTTCCGAAGTAGGAGCAGGTGTATGCAGGAAGGCCATTGCTGCCATTTATGATGAAATGAAAAAGCTGAGGAATGAAAAAGTAAGCGATGAAGAATTGAATATGGTCAAGAATTACATGCTGGGCCAGTTGCTTCGTACTTTCGACGGACCATTGCCCACATCATCCACTTATCTTAACCTGCTCGAGCTCCGCCTGAAAGAAGATTACTATCAGCAGATGGTTGATACCATCAACCAGATTACAGCGGAAGATATCCTGGAGCTGGCCAACAAATACCTCACAGAGAAAGATATGATCAGGTCAATAGCAGGGAAATGTGAATAAACCATCAGGTCATAACACCAGAGCTTTACAAATGAATAAAGCAAACATTTTGAGATACCTGATATTTATAATTCTTTTGCTTCAAACCGTATATGGCATCGCACAGGAAGATATATCTCCACCGGTTTTGAAGAATGCCAGTATAATGAATGAGGAAGGAGATGTGAGATTGACATGGTATTTAACAGATACAATAAACAGCGACATCATCATTGAACGGGATTCACTGAATATAAATGC
>JAGXLC010000037.1:22923-24763 GCA_018334875.1 Bacteroidales bacterium
CGTGGAAAAGGAAAACCTGAGCAGCATATTGGAGTGGAACGAGATGGGCCATTTTTCGAACATCCGCTATGAAATTTCCAGACGTATCGGAGAACAGCCTTTTCGTTTTCATCAAACAACTTATCAGTCACCCTATACCGATGACAATCCCGAAGAATTCAAGGGTCAGGATACGAGCTCCAGATTTTGTTACCAAATAAAAGCTGAAATACAACACGCGCAGGGTCTGGTATCGACCATTACTTCCAATTCAAAATGTATTTACATCAAACCCCAAATTTTTATTCCCAACGCCATTATCCCCAATTATTCAGGCCCTAGCAACAATGAATTTGATAATAGAGAATTCAAACCTGTTTTTACATTTGAACCGGAACATTATTTACTTATCATCTATGACCGAAACGGAGCCAAAGTATTCGAAACCAAGAACATTGATAACCCCTGGATAGGTAAAATCAGGGGTGGACAAAAAGCGCCTGGTGGTACTTATATCTATTATCTGGAAGTAAAAAACCCGGGCCAGCCAATGATCAGGAAAAGAGGCGAAGTAAACGTGGTGTATCAAAAATAAGTAAAATACATTTGTGTTCACCCGTTCAAAAATATGCCGAAAATATTGAAATATCTCAATATACTAAAAAGAAAAAAATAAAGTTGTATTTATATAACATAAATTTATTGAGTTTTCAATATTGGAATAACGTTAGATCTGTTAACCTCTGCGGATTTCTCAATATTTTGTAAAAATAAATTTATATATTAGTGGCTTGGATTAACCCGGGCAATCCCAAAATAATATATTGATGAGCACCAAAGTAATAAAAGAAAACAAATACATACAGGAGCAATTTGATGCGCTTTATAACAGTTGCTCCCAAAACATGAACGAGCAAGATCTGGCTCTTGTCAAAAGGGCTTTCGATCGGGCTCTGTCCATGCACAGCGGTGTTCGTCGTAAATCAGGGGAACCCTTCATTATTCATCCCTTGTCGGTGGCAAAGATTGTTCATGATGAGATCGGTCTGGGGGCCGAGGCAGTAGGATGTGCCCTACTTCATGACGTAGTGGAAGATACCCCTTCCACCATTAAAGATATTAAAGAAGAGTTCGGCGAAAGGATCGGGGTAATTATTGACGGATTAACAAAGATTTCCGAAGTTTTTGGCAGAAAAAATTCCCTTCAGGCCGAAAATTTCCGCAAAATACTGATGACCCTGTCAGAAGATGTCAGGGTAATCATTATCAAGCTGGCCGACAGGCTTCACAACATGAGAACGTTGGATTCCATGCCCCCCAACAAGCAAATCAAAATCTCCGGGGAAACGATCTATTTCTATGCTCCCATAGCCCACCGGCTGGGATTATACAGGATCAAAAATGAGCTGGAAGACCTCAGCCTCAAATATCGGCATCCCACTAAGTACCGGGAAATTGAAGACAAGTTAAACGAAACTGCGGAAAAAAGAAATCAAGAGGTACAGGAGTTCCTTGATCCCATTAAAAAGAAACTGGATGAAAACAATATCACCTATGAACTTGTAGCCAAACCCAAACCGATCTATTCCATCTGGAATATGATTCAGCAGGAAAATTTTACCTTTGACGAACTTTCCAATTCCAATATACTTAACATACGTATCATTGTCCATCCCACACCCTTCAAAGGGGAAAAAACTCAATGCTGGGATATTTACGCGCTTTTAACCGATATATATGTACCCAAGCCTGAGCGCATACGGGACTGGATAAGCGCACCGAAATCAAATGGTTATGAAGCACTCCATGTTACAGTGATGGGACCACGGGGCAACTGGATGGAGGTTCAGATTCGTACCAA
>JAGXLC010000038.1 GCA_018334875.1 Bacteroidales bacterium
GGTTTGGAAATAAGGCCATAACTATTATCCAGGAGTGATTTCCATATATAGATTAATATCTTCTTTATAAGGCAATAGGATATAAAAACATCATGTGCCCTTTAGTTTCTAATAATCGTCCAATGATATATGATTTGAGGGCAAAAAACATCTGTTTTCCATGGATCTGAGCAGCGGAATAATAAATCCATAATGTGCTTTTCCGCCCTCGTAGAGGGCCAATAGCGATAGCAACAGCGGACTCCTCACCACACCCGCGCCTCGTAGAGCGCGCGATAGAATATGGATCGATTAATTTATTATGTTTTGGGTGAAACGAGCTGGTCTCTGATCTGTGAATTATGATACGTATCCGCTGAACATTGGGCATATTGTGGATGCTCTGTTTGTCGCTGGTTCTAATCCGATATATGGATAACCCACAATATCTATCGCGCGCTCTACGAGGCGCCCAAACCGACGGGTTATGGCTGTTCTATCGCTATTTGCCCCTTATCGGGGCAAGAGGCCAGGGCCTTTAAAAAGCATGAATTGAATGCAACGATATGGTTTTGAACATTACAATTTTGAATTTTGGAATTGTTTAGTATTTAGAGTTTAGAATTTAGGATTTCCTTGTTGGATGATAAGGCATAAAATAAGCCATTGCAATCAACTCATGCAATGGCTCATTTTATTTTTGTGGAGACTATGGGGCTCGAACCCATGACCTCCACGCTGCCAGCGTGGCGCTCTAGCCAACTGAGCTAAGTCCCCTTATTTTTTTGCAACCGCAAATCTAATATTTTTATTGTTCACGGAAAAACTTTTTATCCTGGATCATTCATAAACGAACAGCCTGTCCCGCTGAAGAAGCGGGATAGTGAAGTTTATGAATGCGCGATGGTTTGCGGGTAGGATCCAGGCTCGCCTTCGCGAAGCTTCGGCGGAGCAAGGTAACCCCGCATTAGAAAAACCGGCTTTTTGCGAAATTTATTGAAGCAAAAAGCCAGGTTTTTCAATAGCGTCAGAATTATTCTTGAATAATTCGGGTTATAAAAATCCTATGTTAACAGCATGTCAAATGAACAGGGACTTTTTCATTACCCGGTTGTCATTATAATATATATATTTGTGCACTCGTTTCAAATTGGGCTAATGTCATGATTATGGATGTTTTTCATACAACACAAAACCTTCAGGAGAAAATATCTGACTTGAAAAAAGGAGGAAGCAGTATTGGCTTTGTACCTACAATGGGCGCTTTGCATCAGGGACATCTTTCGTTGGTTGATGCTAGTACCCGTGATAACGATGTTACCGTAGTGAGCATATTTGTTAACCCTACCCAGTTCAATCAGCGGGAAGATTTTGATCAGTATCCCCGTGACTTGGACGGAGACATCAAAAAGCTGGGGGATGCCGGGGCGAATATCATTTTTACACCCACGGAGAATGAGATGTATCCCGAACCGGATAACCGGGTGTTTGATTTCGGGCAATTGGACAAGGTGATGGAAGGCAGACACCGTCCGGGACATTTTAATGGCGTAGCCCAGATTGTAAGCAGGTTGTTTGACATTGTCAAACCCCACCGGGCTTATTTTGGGGAAAAGGATTTTCAGCAACTGGCCATTATACGGGATCTGGTCTCCCAGCTCAACATGGACATTGAAATTATAGCCTGCCCGATCATCAGAGAAGCCGATGGTCTGGCCAAAAGTTCCAGGAATGCTCGTTTGAATAAAGAGCAGCGTAAACATGCACCGAAAATAGCAGAAGCCATCCATAAAGCCCGGGATCTGGCCGGCGAATATTCGGTGGATCAGGTAAAACAAAAAGTAATAAATGAATTAAACCAGGATCCCTATATTGATGTTGAGTATTTTGAAATTGTAGACGAGAAAACCCTTCAGCCCATCGGACAGTGGGATGATACTTATTATAAACGGGCTTGTGTAGCAGCATGGGTAGGAAGGGTGCGTTTGATAGATAATGTTCCATATTATTTTTAACTTTGCATCGGATAATCTGTAAGCTATGAATATAGAAGTATTAAAATCAAAGATACATAAGGTTACCGTTACTGATGCCAAACTTCAGTACTCCGGGAGCATCACCATTGACGAGGATTTAATGGATGCCGGGGATATCATAGAAAATGAGAAGGTACAGGTGCTCAATCTCAGTAATGGTGAACGGCTGGAAACTTATGTGATCAAAGGTGAGCGGGGTTCGGGAGAAATCTGCATGAACGGACCAGCCGCCCGTAAAGCGGTTGTCGGTGATATAGTGATCATTATATCTTACGCTTCCATGGATTTTGAGGAAGCCAAAAATTATAAACCTACATTGTTATTTCCTGATACTTCAACCAATAAACTCGTATAGATTTTTTGAGCAGATCGATTTTCAAAGCACTACGTTTCATTGTATTTCTTGCCATAGGGCTTATATTGCTCTATTTTGCCTTTCGTGACGTCAGTTTTGAAGAGTTGTTGGCCAGTCTCCAAAAGGCTGATTTGAAATGGGTAACTTTTACTTTGGCATTTGGACTGGTGGGATATATCAGCCGGGCTTACCGCTGGAAACTGCTGATCAAGCCGCTCAATTATGATCCGCCGCTAAAGAATGTATTTTATGCATTGATGATTGGCTATACAGCCAATTTTGCATTTCCCCGCATAGGAGAGATCAGCCGTTGCGGATCGTTGCAAAGGTCTGACAAAATACCCCTCGATTCCCTGTTGGGCACTGTAATCATAGAAAGAGCCATTGACCTGGTGATGCTTCTCTTTATACTGATTGTGGTTTTCTTTTCCAAGATCGGATTTTTTGGAGCCTTCTTAAAAAATAACATATTTGAACCTCTACTGAACCGCGTCTTGCAGTTCTTTCAGCTTTCTGTTATGAACTGGGTGATATTCATAGCCTCAGTTATTGTACTGATTTTTTTGATCAGGTTTCTGAATCGGAAGTTCTCTGAAAATCCTGTTGTGAAAAAAATCAAAGAGTTGGTAAGGGGTGTGTTTGTGGGATTGAAAACAATTGTCCGGATGCGCGACAGATGGAGTTTTATTTTTCATACGCTGCTTATATGGATGATGTATTTCTTAATGACCTATGTTCTTTTGTTTTCTTTTCCCGCTACTTCACAATTGGGTCCGCTGGATGGATTATTCCTGCTTGTTATAGGTGGATTGGGCATGTCGGCACCTGTTCAGGGGGGTATAGGGGCATTTCACTGGATCATTTCGGCAGGTTTATCACTTTATGGAGTTTCCAGAGTTGATGCGGTGGCTTATGCCACATTATCTCACGAATCCCAGGCATTTTTTGCCATCTTTTTGGGCGCACTGTCTTTTATGATGCTTATGATACAAAAAAGAAGAGCCTTAAAAATACATAAAAAATAAATCATGGATTATTTGGATGTGATCAAGGAGAAAATCATTACGGACGAAACGCTCGGGCCCCTTCTCACCTACTGGAGACTGAAAGATAACCGGATTGTGTTTACCAATGGCTGTTTTGATATCCTGCACCGGGGGCATATAGAATATTTGTCCAAAACTGCCTCTTTGGGCGATATTGTGGTTGTGGGGCTGAACAGCGACCGGTCTGTACGGAAAATCAAAGGAAATGACCGGCCCCTCCAGGATGAATACTCAAGGGCATTGGTTATGGCATCACTCAAGCAGGTAACCGGTGTATACCTGTTTGATGAGGAGACTCCCTACAATCTGATCACCAGGGTGAAGCCCGATGTGTTGGTTAAGGGAGGAGATTATAAGGTAGAAGAGATCGTGGGCGCTGATGTTGTTAAGGCCTATGGCGGAGAGGTAGTGACCATTGACTTTCTGAAGGGATATTCAACAAGTGGGCTTATTGAAAAATTACAAAAGACAAGCAACAAATAACAAACAAATTCCAAATAACAAATCAAGAAATGATCCAAACAAGATCCGTATAGGTTTGGAATTTGTAGTTTTGATTTATTGGATTTTATTTGTTATTTGGAATTTGTAAATTGGGATTTTCCCATTTACATTATAAGTAAAAGAAAGACAATCAAATTTTTTCAATTTAACCAGGCATTTCTGATTTCGGAAGAACATGGCCAAAAAGAAGAACATATATATCTGCCAGAACTGTGGGGCTGAGTCCTCCAAATGGCTTGGACGCTGTCCTTATTGCAATGAATGGAATACCTATGTAGAAGAAACAATACAGCCTGAAGGGAAAAACACCGGCTTTTCAGATAAAACCGCCGATATACAACCGCTGTCCACCATTTCTCTGGATGACGAAAAGCGTTTGTCCACCCATTACAGTGAAGTGGACCGGGTGTTAGGGGGTGGTATGGTCCCTGGTTCTCTGGTGCTGGTAGGTGGCGAACCCGGAATCGGTAAGTCCACTCTGGCATTGCAGATGGCGCTCAAATCCAAAGGTGTCAAAGTGCTTTATATTTCCGGTGAAGAAAGTTTAAAGCAGCTCAAGTTACGTTCAGACCGGCTTAAAGCTGATGACAACGAAATATATCTTCTTAATGAAACCTCCCTGGAACGGGTTCTGGAACAGGCAAAGCAATTCTCACCCGATCTGCTGATTGTCGATTCCATACAAACCCTGTTCTCCGAAAATTTTGATTCCGCTCCGGGAAGTGTTTCCCAGGTCCGGCAGTCTGCAACCCGTTTGTTGTATTTTGCCAAATCTACCTCGATTCCGGTTTTGGTGATCGGACATATCAATAAAGAGGGAAGCATAGCCGGACCCAAAGTTTTGGAACACATCGTAGATGTGGTGTTGCAATTTGAAGGCGACCACAATTATGTGTACAGGGTTTTGAGGGCCCTGAAAAATCGTTTTGGTTCCACCAGTGAGCTGGGTATTTTCGAGATGAGCCAGTCCGGACTGGAGGAGGTGCTAAATCCGTCCAAACATCTGGTGAATCAATACCACAATGATCTGAGCGGAGTGGCCATTGCTTCCACCATAGATGGCATCAGACCATTTTTGGTGGAAATCCAGTCGCTGGTAAGCCCTGCCTCTTATGGTACGCCCCAACGTACCAGCACTGGCTTCGATGCAAGGCGGTTATCCATGCTGCTGGCTGTGCTGGAGAAAAGGGCAGGTGTGAGTTTGTTCAATAAGGATGTTTTTCTGAACCTGGCGGGCGGCATTAAGGTTGTGGACCCCGCCATAGATCTGGCCATTGTCTCTTCCATTCTTTCTTCTTTTATAGATAAACCGGTGGATATGAAGACCTGTTTTACCGGTGAAGTTGGGTTATCCGGAGAGATCCGTGCCGTTACGCAGATTGAAAAAAGGGTGCAGGAAGCTGATAAACTGGGATATAAACGAATGTTTCTTTCCGAATACAATTCCATACAATCGGATAAGGCCAGGATAGGCCTGGAGTACGTCAATACGGTCGGACAATTGTTTTACAAACTTTTCGGGGGCTCCAATGAATGATCCGCTTCTTTCCATAGAAAACCTCACCATCGGATTTCCTTCCAACCAGGGAACATTTTATGCCACGAAGGAGATAAGCCTGGAAGTTTCAACGGGCAGATCTTTAGGTATCGTAGGCGAATCGGGTTCGGGCAAATCGATAACAGCCCTTTCCGTGCTGAATCTTTTGCCTCCCTCTGCTACTGTATTGAGTGGAAAGATAAGTTACCGCATGGAAAAGGATTATTGGGTGGATATTTTAAAGGCGGATCAGAAGCTGATACGAAGTATAAGGGGCAGACACATTTCCATGATATTCCAGGAGCCTATGACCTCCCTCAATCCTGTTTACACCTGTGGTGATCAGGTGTCGGAGATTATGATCAGGCATCTGGATTACTCTCATAAAAAGGCCCGGGAGAAAGCAGAACATCTTTTTCGGGAAGTGGAGCTACCCCATCCGGGCAGGATTTTCGAGAGTTATCCCCATGAACTTTCCGGTGGACAAAGGCAAAGGGTGATGATCGCCATGGCCATCTCCTGTGATCCCGATCTGCTGATAGCCGACGAGCCAACTACGGCGCTGGATGTGACCATACAGAACTCCATACTTGTTTTGCTTAAAGGATTGAAACAGCGTTACGGCATGAGCCTGATTTTTATTTCTCATGATCTGGCTGTTGTTTCCGAAGTAGCGGATGAGATGGCTGTGATGTATAACGGCCGGATCGTGGAACAAGGCACCAGGGAGCAGATTATTCATTCCCCGGTCAATGCCTATACCCGTGGGTTGATCGCCTGTAAGCCTCCTTTGAACAGAAGGCCGGAAAGGCTGTATACACTGGCAGATTTTATGGAGGATGAAAGGCAGGATGCTGCGGCCACAATACCTGCAGAAAATTTGGGAAAAGAGCATCCGAAAGACTTAGCTCAGGAGCCTGCCCCGATTTTCACCCTGCATAATGTATCCAAAGCCTTTCCCCTGGAGCGAAATTTCTTTGGAAAGATAACTGAGAGTCTGCCTGCCATAAACGACGTGTCACTG
Source organism: Bacteroidales bacterium (assembly GCA_018334875.1). Lineage (NCBI taxonomy): Bacteria > Pseudomonadati > Bacteroidota > Bacteroidia > Bacteroidales > Bacteroidales bacterium. The sequence goes on from JAGXLC010000038.1 coordinate 6,482, forward strand.
GAAATATTCCAGGGAGAAACCCTCGGAGTGGTTGGGGAATCGGGGAGCGGTAAATCTACGCTTGCCAGGATTCTTATGAAGCTGCTTTCCTTTGATCAGGGAAGTATTTCGTTTAAAGGGAAGGATTTTACCCGTTTTACCCGTAGCGACATGCGTGCGTTCCGGCAAAACGTGCAGATTATTTTCCAGGATCCTTATTCAACGCTTAATCCCAGACTTTCTGCGGGGAAGATGATTTCCGAGCCCCTTCAATATTATGGATATTATAAGAACCGTCAGGAAAGGAAGCAGAGAACGCTGGAGCTGCTTAACGATGTCAGGCTGGGCGGGGATTTTTTAAACCGCTATCCGCACGAGTTATCCGGGGGTCAGCGGCAGCGGGTTGCCATTGCCAGGGTTTTGGCTTTAAATCCCAATTTTATCATATGCGATGAAGCCGTTTCAGCCCTCGATGTTTCTATCCAGGCCGAAGTGTTGAATTTGCTTCAGGATTTGAAAAAGCGTTATCACCTGACTTATGTTTTCATCACGCATGATTTTTCTGTGGTTCGTTTTATGTCGGACCGGGTTGCTGTGATGAAAGACGGGAGCATCATAGAAATAGGGGAATCGCATCGTGTTTTCGATTCCCCTAAAAATGATTATACACGTAAATTACTCAGTTCCATTCCGGCCATTTGATTCGGGCTAGAAGAAATCATCTTCTATGCGGTCTTTTGGCTCACCTGCTTCCACATCATCGCAATCCAGATTATAGTTAAAATCCGTAGGCCTTTCAAAGGTGTCTTGTTTGGATACCAGGTTGTTTAGCGTGGAGTCTTCGTAAGCCTTTTTTATATATTCCGCCCAGATTGGAAGCGCCATGTTGGCTCCCTGTCCCCGGGTGATGTCGTCAAAATGTATGCTGCGGTTTTCGCCACCGACCCAGACTCCTGAAACCAGGTTGGGTGTGACGCCCATGAACCACCCGTCGGATTGGTTCTGGGTAGTGCCAGTTTTCCCTGCTATCGGGTTCATGAGCTCATATGTGAATCGAACCCGGATACCTGTTCCATCTTCAACCACCCCTTTCAGAAGGTTGATCATCAGATACGCGGTCTGTTCACTGATCGCTTCACTCTCCCTGGGATTGAAAGTGGCAAGCAGATTTCCGTTCCGGTCCTCAATTCTGGTTACCAATCTGGGTTTAATATAAACCCCTTTATTGGCATAAGTGCTGTATGCTCCAACCATTTCGTTCAGGGAAACATCCGAAGTACCCAGGAATATCGAAGGCACGGGATCAATGGGACGTTCAATGCCCATTTTTTGCATAACATTGATCACGGCCCGGGGGTTGAATTGTTTGATAAGCCATGCTGAAATATAATTTACCGAATGAATCAATCCCCATTTTAAGGTAACCATCTCACCATCTTTATCAGAAGGCCCTGAATTTTTCGGAGTCCACGTTGAATCATTCACATAGAAAGTGCTTGGTACATTGGGCACTTTGTGGCAGGGAGAATATCCTTCCTGCATGGCCAGTGTGTAGAGGAATGGTTTGATGGTGGATCCGATTTGCCTGCCTCCCTGTGTTACATGATCGTATTTGAAATATCTGTAATGGGGTCCACCCACATAAGCTTTTACATGGCCATTATTGGGGTTCATGGACATAAAACCGGCCCTTAAAAACTTTTTGTGATACCAGATTGAATCGAGGGGTGACATAACCGTATCTTTAACACCGTCCCATGAGAAAACTTCCATTTCCCTGGGTTCTTCAAAGCTGGATTGAATGGAATCCTCACTTATCCCGCGGCGTTTTAATGACCTGTACCGGTCGGTGTTTCTCATGGCCCGATCGATAATGTTGTCTATTTGTTCCTCTTCCAGATCTTTGGAAAAAGGAGCATTTTCCTTATCTTTCAGGTGTTCGAAGAACTCTTCCTGTAGCTCCTCCCCTAAATGTTCCTTTAATGATTGTTCCGCATATTTTTGGAGCTTTGAATTGATGGTGGTATAGATTTGCAACCCATCACGGTAGATATCATAATTGGATCCGTCGGGTTTGGTGTTTTTATTGCACCACCCGTATAATGGTTCGTTGGCCCATTTCGTAGAGTCGTTCTTATAGTTTTCCGGGCTGGAATATTCGCTTTTTACGGGCTTTTCTTCTGTGAGCAGCATCCTTAAATGTTCCCTGAAATATGGCGCCGGTCCTTCATTATGATCCTCCCGGGTATAATCAACCTCCAGAGGGAGTGAACTTAAGGAATCGTAATTTGAATGGGTGATGTAGTTGTATTTATCCATCTGACTCAGTACGACGTTTCTTCTCTCAACCGACTGCCGGGGGTTGCGTACCGCATTGAATTTTGTAGGAGCCTTGAGCATACCTACAAGTGTAGCTGCTTCCTCGAGTTTCAATGAGTCGGGAGGGGTATTGAAATAAGTCCTGGATGCCGATTTGATGCCGTAAATCATTCCCCCGAACGGTACTGTATTGAGATACATTACCAAAATTTCCTTTTTGGTATAGTTTCTTTCCAGTTTTGCAGCAGTGATCCATTCTTTAAATTTTGCCAGTACCAGATTGGTGGTATAGGCGATTCGTGAACCATAAACGGTTGTATCTCTCGGGAAAAGGTTTTTTGCAAGCTGCTGGGTAATGGTGCTGCCTCCTCCTGAGTCTTCTCCAAGTATAAGGGTTTTAAAAAACACTCGGGCCAGCCCCCTGGCATCGATCCCGGAATGCTCGTAGAAACGTATATCTTCTGTGGCAATTAAAGCATTAACGATTTCTGAAGAAATTTCTTTAAAATCCACGTAGGAGCGGTCTTGAAAGTAGTATCTTCCCAACTGCTCCCCGTCTTCCGCATAAACAACTGAAGCGAGATTATTCTGAGGATTTTCAAGCTGTTCGAAACTTGGAATGGGTCCAAACACCTCCTGAGAAATAAGCAATAATATAACGAATAATGTAACAAAAGGTAGAGCAAATAAGGTCCAGAATAATCTTATGTAGAATTTTTTGTCAAAATTGATTTTGAATTTCATGATATTAATAATAATAATTTGCAAAATTTGACATTAGATTTTTAAAAGTTTTAATTTTGCTTTTTAATTTGTTTCACAAACCGCGTAATATCTATGGAAGATAACTTAGTTATCGTTGAGTCGCCGGCAAAGGCCAAAACTATAAAAAAATTTCTGGGAAAAAACTATCTTGTTAAATCCAGTTATGGTCATATCAGAGATCTTGAAAAAAAGAACTATGGTATTGATATAAGTAACGAGTATCAACCGCGATATGTTATACCTGAGAATAAAAAAGAGGTGGTTGAGGAATTGAAGGAATTGGCAAAAAAGGCCAAAATGGTTTGGTTAGCTACTGATGAGGACCGTGAAGGGGAAGCCATAGCCTGGCATCTTTATAAGGTGCTTGAATTAACACCTGAAAAGACCAGGCGGATTGTTTTTCATGAGATCACTCAGGAAGCCATCCAGGAGGCCATCAACAATCCCCGTTCCATTGACATGAATCTGGTAAAGGCGCAACAAGCCCGCCGGGTTTTGGACCGTCTGGTAGGGTTTGAGCTTTCACCGGTGTTATGGAAAAAGATAAAACCATCCCTGTCTGCCGGGCGTGTACAATCTGCCGCACTTCGGCTGATTGTGGAGCGGGAACGGGAGATCATGAATTTTAAGCCCACTTCTTCTTTTAAGTTAACTGCCGACTTTTCCGACGGTAAAAATGAATTCAAGGCCGATTTGTCACAGAAGCCGGATGATAAAAAAGAAGCCGTTAAGGTGTTGGAGCATGCCAAAAGTGCGGAATATCATGTAGCAGAAGTGCAGAAAAAACCCACTAAGAGAAATCCTGCTCCGCCTTTTACTACATCTACATTACAGCAGGAAGCAAGCAGAAAATTAGGGTTTTCTGTGGCCCGAACAATGAGTCTCGCACAAAGGCTGTATGAAGCTGGTAAGATTACCTATATGCGTACGGATTCGGTAAATCTCTCCAATACTGCAATCGGGGCTGCTAAGAATATCATCCAGGAAAAATTTGGCGAAAAATATTTGAAAACAAGACAATATCAAACCAAATCAAAAGGTGCACAGGAGGCCCACGAAGCCATTCGTCCTACTTATATGAATAGTATGGAAGTTTCAGGCTCTGAGGCCGAGAAAAAACTGTATAATCTGATATGGAAACGTACCCTAGCTTCACAGATGAGCAGTGCGGATTTTGAGAAAACCACTATTAAGATTGATATTTCCAATGATCCCCACCAGTTTGTCGCTACCGGAGAAGTGATGAAATTTGATGGTTTTCTGAAGGTTTATATGGAATCCACCGATGACGAAAAAGAAGAAGAGAGCAAAAGTTTGCTGCCTGAAGTGAAAAAGGGACAAAAACTGGATTGTCATGGAATTAAGGCTATCGAGCGTTTTACCCATCATCCGCCCCGTTATACGGAAGCCAGCCTTGTGAAAAAGCTTGAGGAACTGGGAATCGGACGACCTTCTACATATGCTCCCATTATTTCTACAGTTCAGGAGAGGGGTTATGTTGTTAAAGAAGACCGGTTTGGTACTCCCAGGAATTACCGGGAGATTATACTGGATAAGGGTACCATCAGGGAAGAAACAAAGACAGAGATGGCCGGTGCGGAAAAAAAGAAGCTGTTTCCCAATGACATCGGTATGCTGGTGAACGATTTTCTGAAAGAACATTTTACAGAGGTAGTCAATTACAATTTTACCGCCAATGTAGAAGAGGAGTTTGACCAGATAGCCGAAGGATTTCTGAAATGGTCGGAAATGATCGATAAGTTTTATCACCCTTTTCATAAAAAGGTGGAGGAAACGCTTGAAAAATCGGGAAGAAATACGGGAGAGAGAATTTTAGGGACCGATCCGAAGACGGGTCGTCAGGTTTCCGTAAAAATCGGGCCTTACGGTCCGATGGTACAGCTCGGCACCCGTGATGAAGAGGAAAAGCCAAAATTTGCCAGCTTACAGAAAGGTCAGCACATTGAAACCATTACCCTGGAAGAGGCTTTGAAATTGTTCGATCTGCCCCGAAAGCTGGGGACCTATGAAGGGAAAGAAGTGCTTGTTTCAACCGGACGCTTTGGTCCATACTTAAAGCACGATTCCAAAAACGTTTCGCTCAAACGGGAGGACGATCCGTTTAAAATCGATCTGGACAGGGCGATTCAACTGATCGAAGAAAAGAGGGAAAGGGACAGGAAGAAAACCATCAAAACGTTTAGCGAAGACAAATATTTGGTTATTCTGAGAGGCAGGTTCGGTCCGTATATCAGCTACAAAGACGGCAATTATCCCATACCCAAAAAGAAAGAGGCGGATAAGCTTACTGTTGATGAATGCTATGAATTGATCAATAGCAAAAAGGAGCGGGATAAAGAAAAAAAATCTTCCGGTAAGAAGACTTCCGGTAGCAACACTTCGAAAAGTAAAGGTTCAAAGAAACAAACCACAAAAAAACAATCCACAGGTACCGGAAGCACCAAAAAGGTGAATGAGCAGAAAAAGGGTTCCCAAAGCACAAAAAAGAAAAAAGGCAAACAAAGTACCCGTACTCAAAAAACGAAGAAGAACTCGGGTAATAAAGGTTCCAAATCAACATAAATTACTTTAATGACTCTGACCGATTATCTTGAACCTTTAAGCAACGATATGATTTCCCGGCCTGAGGGAGAGTTGGGGCAGCAAGTGGTGGTCAACCGCGGGAACCTTACCCCCGACTTACTGAATCAAGGAGATATTGTGCTTGTTGGCATCCCTTATCATATGAATGGAGAGTTGGAGTATACGGGTTCTGCCGATCTGGTAAGAAAGGAATTGTATTTATTGGCCGGCCATGATTTCCGGAATGGCCAAATTATAGATGCGGGAGATTTAATACCTGGCAGAAACCTTAGAGAGACGCTGTTTTCACTGAAAGAACTCTTGGGTTTGCTTAGAGAAAAAGGAGTTTATGTTTTGTTGATCGGAGGCTCCAACATATTGAATCTGGGTATATTGATGCATTATGAATCCATCTTGGGCAAGTATTCCTATACCATTGTGGAACCCTGGTTTTCCCTGGCTGATTATAAACAATACCGTCTTGTGGATTTCAATCTGCTTCATTATTTTAATTTGGGAAGCCAGTCGTATTACCTGACCCGGAACCAAAAAGATTGGCTGGAGACCAACCATTACGAAACAAGAAGGCTAGGAAAGATAAGAAGCAATCCGGAGGAAAGTGAACCTTGTTTGAGGGAATCCGATGGATGCAGTATTTCCATCAATACCGTAAGGTATGCTGAAGCTCCGGGCCAGCAGCATTCATATCCCAATGGGCTGTATAATGAGGAAGTGTGCCAGGTGGCAAGATATGCCGGCCTTGCCGACCGTCTTGGGATTTTTGGAGTGTTTGACTATTTTCCAGCGGAGGATAGAAATCGGGTTACCGCCAAATTGATTGCCCAGGTGCTATGGTTTTCCATTGCAGGTTATCTGATGAGGTTCCGGGAACATCCTTATGCAGATGAGCATTTTCAGAAGTTTCTGGTGAGCCTGGACGATCATAGGATAACCTTTTACAAAAGCGAACAAACCTCAAGGTGGTGGATGGAGATACCGGTGAAGGGGAAAGCCGGCAATCAGGTGTTTCCCTGTAACCGATCTGATTACGATTTGGCATGTCGGGATGAAATACCTGAGCGATGGCTACATGCTTATCAAAAATTAAATTTTTATCAACCATAATGTTTGATTAATCAACAATAAAACCCCTTATCAAATAAAAATTCTTTTCATAAAGTAACCTTGACCCATAAAAAATAGTATAAAGGGATTGCGTGCGTTATTAACAAATGATGTTAATAAATTTGGGAGGAAAGAATTTTTTTATTTTCTTTACGTTCAGTATTAATTCGAGGATACATAAGGTTTATGCGAACGAAAGCTTTTTTAATTTTACTCCTGAGCTTATCTTTACAGGCCACGGCTCAGCAGGATCCGCAGTTCAGCCAGAATATGTTTACGCGGCTGTCCTATAATCCTGCTTATACCGGAAGTCATGGGAAGATATGTGCGACTGCTTTACATCGCCAGCAATGGTATGGTTTTGGCGAGGGCGCACCCGAAATTAGCGTATTCAATTTTGATGCAGCCATCAGTCCTTTCGGCATCGATGCCGGTGTGGGGTTGTCATTGATACAGGACCAGATAGGGTTTAACAACAATTTAGGTGCCAAATTATCATTGGCCTATCGGTTTGAAGCCTGGGACGGAAACCTTGCATTCGGGATTAACGGTGGTATGATCAATTATTCATTAACGCCTGATTGGGTAATCCCTTCGGGCACCTCAGTACACTCAACCAATGATCCGGCCATCCCCCAGGAAGTTAAAAATGAGATGGCCCTGGATTTGGGAGGGGGTATTTATTACCATACAGATGAAATGTATATTGGATTTTCGTCTACCCATATCAATGAGCCTGAGTTTACCCCGGCGGAAGGGGGTGTGAAACCCCGGATCGGAAGAAATTATTATTTGATTTCCGGTTATAATTTGCCGGTACCGGAGACCAAATTTGAATTGAATCCTTCATTATTGGTTCAGTCGGACGGAACCACCTCCCAGATCAGCTTGAATACCCATTTATCCTACAATGAAAAATTCTGGGGAGGCGTTTCTGTACGGACCGATAAAACGATCACCGGTATGATCGGAGCGAGACTATTTAATTGGGTTAGAGTTGGATATTCTTACGATTTAGGTGTTTCAGAGGTCAGCAGATACCATCAGGGTTCACACGAAATTATGGTTGGATTTTGTTTTGATTTAGAATCCGAGGACAGAACTCAAAAATATAAAAGCATAAGATTTCTATAACATTTTTAAAAAATTAACGTAAATATTTATTCTGCAAAAATAAACCCCGACATTATGAAGAAAGTAGCATTAATTATCATCCTATTCTCAGTTATTGTAAGTTGTAGTAACTACAATGCCGGTGAATTAAGTGGTGTGCAGGACAGACCGGATTGGTATGAATCCCAGCCTTATGGAATGGTATTCATCCCCATGGGAAGCTTTACCATGGGCCCAAGTGATGAAAGCGCTTCATGGGCAATGACAACCAAAACGCAGAGGGTATCTGTAGATGCTTTCTGGATGGATGAAACCGAAATTACCAACAATGAGTACAGGCAATTTGTTGAATATGTAAAAGATTCCATTCTCCGCAGAAGGCTGGGACAGCAAATTGATGATTTCCTGATTACCGAAGACCAGTATGGTAATCCGATCGATCCACCCCGGATTAACTGGGAAACAGAGATTGATCCTACCGATGAAGCCCAGAGGGAAATTATCAATTCCATGTATTACGATCAGCAGGATCGGTTGTTTGGACAAAAAGAACTGGATACCCGTTTGTTGATGTATGAGTACTACTGGATCGATTATCAACAGGCAGCGAAAAGATCCAACAAATACAACTATGACACCCAGCAATACGAGGGCACTGTTGTTAATGCCCAGGGTGAAGAAATGGAGATTGACAGCAGACAGTCTTTCATAATGAGGGGTAGGACCAATGTATATCCGGATACACTGGTTTGGGTAAGGGATTTTACTTATTCGTTCAATGAGCCTTATACCGACCTTTATTTTTCCCATCCGGCTTACGATGATTATCCCGTAGTTGGAGTTAACTGGGAACAGGCAAGGGCCTTCTCTATCTGGAGAACCAAATACCTTAATGATTTCCTTCGTAGTGAGGGTGAAGGTACGGTGCAGGACTATCGTCTTCCTACAGAGGCTGAATGGGAATATGCTGCAAGGGGAAAACTTAATCAGAGTCCGTATCCCTGGGGTGGGCCTTATACCAGGAACAAAGAAGGTTGTTTTCTGGCAAATTTTAAGCCCATGAGAGGCAATTATGTAGACGACGGTGCGTTAATATCTCAACCGGTTGGTACTTATCCTCCTAATGAATATGGACTATACGATATGGCGGGTAATGTTTCGGAATGGACTTCAAATGCGTTTGATGAGTCGGCATATTTTTTCAGCCATGATATGAATCCGAATTATCAATACCATTCAACAGAAGACGATCCTGCGGCTATGAAGCGAAAAGTAGTGAAAGGTGGTTCATGGAAAGATATAGGTTATTATCTGCAAAACGGTACAAGAACCTATGAATATAAGGATACAGCCAAGTCTTATCTTGGCTTTAGAAATGTCAGATCTTATTTAGGTGGGTCTGAACAGTAATTTTAAGTATTAAGTATTGTTAGTTTTTAAGCCCAAAATTGTTTTGTATTATGAGTATTTCAAAAATTGTTGAATCTGCCGGTTGGAAGAAATTCATGGCAAAAGTTTATGGATTTGGTGCTTCCGTTGTGCTTATCGGTGCATTGTTTAAGCTTCAGCATTGGGAAGGTGCAAACACCATGTTGATTATTGGTTTGAGCACTGAAGCCCTCATTTTCTTCTTTTCAGCTTTTGAGCCTATTAAGGAAGAGATTGACTGGTCTATTGTATACCCTGAAATTGCAGGTATCGAAGAAGACCCGGAAGAAGCCAGAGAACGGAACAGAGCCAGAAGGCAAGCCATGGCAGATAATCCCGGAGGTGGCAATGGTCAGCCTGCCGGTGGTGGAGGAAGCCTCACCAAATTTGACCAGATGATGGAAAATTCCGAGATCACACCCGAGCTTTTTGACAAATTGGGAGAAGGGTTGAAGCGGTTCAATCAAACGGCTCAACAACTGAATCACGTTGCCGAGGCCGGTATGGCCACCGAGGAATATGTTAACAACATGCAAGCCGCATCAGAATCGGTAAATCTGCTAACTGAATCGTACAATAAGTCAAAAGAAGCTCTGAATCAATCCATTGACCAGCTCAACAGTGTTTACCAGGAGTCCGCCAATTCCATCCAAAATTCGGAACAGTATACATCCGAACAGATGCAGGAGAGTGGCAAATATCTTGCCGACAAGATGAAGGAATCCGGAGATAATATTGCGGGTTCGTATAACCAGATATCTGAAAACATTGGTTCAAACATTGTAGAGAATACCCGTAATTTTAATGATAATCTGGAAGCACTTAATAAAAATCTCTCCGCATTGAATTCTGCCTATGAATTGGAGCTGAAAGCAACCAGCGAGCATGCCAAAAATACGGAGGGCATCTATGGTGAGATGGATCAAATGATGAATGATCTGAGAGATTCGGCAGAAGAAACCAAGAAATATAAACAGCAGGTTTCTCAATTGAATCAGAATCTCGAGGAGCTGAACATGGTATATGGCAATATGCTCTCAGCTATGTCTGTAATGTCGAATAGTTAAAATAACGAGGTGTTGATATGGCTGGCGGAAAGGAAACTCCCAGACAGAAGATGATCGGCATGATGTATTTGGTGCTGACGGCGATGCTTGCATTGAATGTATCGGCAGAGGTTCTGGATGCATTTAGATTGGTTAATGAGGGAATAAAGAGCACTACAGAAAATTTTTCCAAAAAAAATGAGGCTACCTATAAGGAATTTGAAACAGAAGTAGCTAAAAACGAACAAAAAGCCCGGGAATGGAAGGATAAAGCTTTTGAGGTAAGAGCCAGGGCCGATAGTTTATACAATTACATGCAAAATTTGAAGGTGCAGATGATCAAGGAGAATCAGGGAAAGAATATAGAACAAAATAAGGCCCTGGTTGAAGAAGAGGGAAAAGTGAAAGTGCTGCATGAAAATATAGTGGGAGAAGATAAATGGGATATGGTAACGCGTGTAATGATCGGTGAAGGTTTTGATGGAAAAGCTTATGAGCTTAAGGAAAAGATTAATGATTTCAGGGAATTTTTATTGAGTTATGTAGATGACGATAATACAGCGGTTATTGACGCCCTGAAAGAAGGTCTGGATACATCAGACCCTCCAGCGTCTGAAGGACGTGAGCAAAAATCCTGGGAAGTCAAACATTTCTATGATATTCCTATTGGTGCAGTTTTACCTGTTATGAGTACTTTACAGTCGGATATTCGAAATGCAGAAGCTGAAGCAATACAGTATCTTTTCAATCAGATTGAGGCCGGATCCTTTTCATTCAACAAGCTAGAGGCCACAGTTATTCCTAATTCCAGTTATCTTGTTCAGGGGAATGACTATCAGGCGGATGTTTTTCTGGCTGCCAGAGATACCACCGCCCCTCCGCAGGTTTTAATTGGTGAGTGGGATAGCGTGCGACAGGAAGATGGCAGCTATGAGGTGGAAATGAGAAGGGTTGAGGATACCTTATCGGTAGTAGGCGGAAAAGGAAAATTTTCCAGGCCGGCTCCCCAAACCGGTGTTCATGAGTGGGGAGGAATCATAAAACTAATGGGTCCCGATGGAGATTTTATCAAAAAGCCATTCAGGCAACAATATGAGGTGGCCAGGCCGAATCTGGTCATATCCCCCACCAAGATGAATGTCTTTTATGTAGGCATACCCAATCCTGTAAGCATATCTCTGCCTAGTGTTCCACCCAACAGAATTTCACCCAGTGTACGGAATGGTAGCATTCGTCAAACCGGGGCAGGCCAGTTCGAAGTGGAACCTAACAATGCCAATCAGGAATGTGTGATAACCGTACGCGCTGAAGTCGGTGGACGTATGCGTTCCTATGGTTCGAAAGAGTTTAGGGTACAGGAATTGCCAACTCCTACTGCCCAGGTTGCACAAAAAGGCGGAGGGGATATTCGTGAGGAGTTACTGAAGGCTCAAACCGGTGTGTTTGCCGTTATGGAAGACTTCCTTTTTGATCTTAGTTACGAAGTTACGCAGTTTACTATTACTACGACGGATAGAGGGGGTTATGTAAAAACCCTTAGAAAGGAAGGGAATCAGTTTGATCAGGAAGTACGCAATTGGTTTGACAACAATTTAGAAAGAGGCCGGAAGGTTAACTTCGAGGACTTGCAGGCTGTTGGACCTGATGGGTCAGTTAAAAATTTAAATCCCATAACATTTACAATTCAATAAGAAACTAAAAATAATTAAATGGAATATATTATGAAACGACTAGTTCTGTTTTTCTTCTTAGGAGTCATCATTTTTGCGGGAAACCCCCAGGAATCTCAAGCTCAATCCATTGACGACAATGTGTATACCAAGGAAAACGTCCCCGGGAAAAAGCCTCTCAATTATGTTTCCCTAAGAGAAGCCGATGTCATGTGGTCGAAAAAATTATGGCAGATGATTGATCTCCGGAAAAGGATGAACCAGGTGCTGTATTTCCCGGAAAACGAAATGGATGACCGCAAAAGCCTTATACAGGTTATTATGCATGGCATTGATAATGAAGGATTAACTGCGTATCGCAGCGATCAGTTTAAGGAAATGTATTCAACGGATGAGGTGTACCAAGAGATGGGGGCAGGTGAAGAAACCCAGCAGATCCAACAACCCGATGGATCCACTAAGGATACGGTTATACAGACTGGAGTGCGTTATGATGAGATAAAAAAATATTTGATCAAGGAGCAATGGGTATTTGACCGTAAATACTCGGATTTGAGGGTCCGGGTGGTTGGTATTTGCCCCATCCGTGAATTTATTGACGATGATACCGGAGAAAAAAGGAAAAGTCAGGCATTTTGGATTTATTATCCCGAAGCAAGGAATTTACTGGCCAATTTTGAAATATTCAACCGGAAAAATGATGCACAAAGGATCAGCTATGAGGATTGGTTCCAGCAAAGAAGATTCAATTCCTATGTGGTACAGGAAACCAATGTTTACGGCAACCGATTAATTAATGAGTATACTACAGGCAAGAACACATTGCTGGAGGCCCGCGAAATACGGAATGAGATATTCGAATTCGAGCATGACCTTTGGGAATATTAGTATGTTTTTTGCATCGTAAAATAAAAAACCCGCCAATGCATAAAGAGAGGCGGGTTTTTTTTATGGCCCGATGAGCTTTTTCTTAAATTTTATATATATTCTTCACCCTTCTTTTCCTTGATTTCTTCAACGATTTCTTTGATTTCCTGTTCGTCTTTCTTATTGTAGATAATCAATTTGTTATCAGATTCTATGATGATATAGTCTTTCAGCCCTTTAATGACCACCATTTTGTCATTTGAAAAATTGACAATGGAATCTTCCACATCATATAACATGACGTTATCACCATATACGGAGTTGCCATTTTCATCCTTGTGTAAAAATTCCTGAAGGGAACCCCACGTACCCAAATCGGCCCATCCAAAATTGGAAGCCAATACATAGACATTTTCTGATTTTTCCATTATTCCGTAATCAATGGATATGCTTTTGCATTGGAAATATACATTAGCAATAAATTCCGATTCCTCGGGCGTGTCATACACGTTCTCTCCTTCCTTGAAAAATTGATCAATATCCGGGAGATGTTTTGCAAAAGAATTCATAATGGATTGAAGCGACCAGATAAATATGCCGGAATTCCAGTAATACTCTCCGCTTTCGTAAAATTTTTTTGCCAGATCATAGTTGGGTTTTTCAGTAAACGTTTTTACTTTATGAAGATTTTTATATCCGTCTACTTCCTGGCTGTTTTCTCTTTGGATATATCCGTATCCTGTTTCCGGACGGTGGGGCTTAATGCCAAGTGTAAGCAAAGCATCGTGTTTTTCGGTGAAATTAAGCCCTTCATTGAGAATTTGGATAAATTGTTCTTCATTTTGTATTAAATGATCCGAAGGGGAAACCACAATATTTGCATTGGGGTTGATCTTTTGAATTTTATAGTTTGCATAAGCAATACAAGGAGCTGTGTTCCTTTTTTCAGGTTCCAGCAAAATCTGATTTTCACTCAGCTCAGGCAATTGTTCCTTAACCAGTTCCTGATATATTTCATTGGTTACAATATAAATATTCCGAACGGGACTGATCTTTGAAAGCCTGTCAAAAGTTTGCTGAAGCAATGTCCTGCCCGTCCCTAAAATATCCAAAAACTGTTTCGGTTGATTTTTAGTACTCAGGGGCCAGAATCTTGTCCCTGTGCCTCCCGCCATAATAATAGAAAATGTGTTGTTTTTCATAAGTTTTCGGTTTATTTCATTTAAACGTAAAAGCCTTATTTTAAAAAGAGGTTAAAATTATAGCAATTAAAAACTTTAACCATAATTATTCGTTATTATAATTGAAAAATGTTTAATTTACTTATCTGGTACATCATTTGATGTAAAATTCTTGATTTTTAAATGTAGCATTTTTTTTTAATTTGGTAAAAACAAATACCCGAAAAAATTATGAAACCGAGATTATTGAATTCGAGTTTGCTTATTGGTATCATTCTGTTGCTCATTCCATCTTTTTCGTTAGGGCAATATTTTGGACAGAATAAAGTGTATTATGAAAAATTTGATTTTGAAATATACGAAACCCCTCACTTTGAAATTTATAATTATCAGGGTACTACTGAGCCCATGAAAAGATTGGGCCGTCAGAGTGAACACTGGTATGACAGACATTTTGCCATTTTCAGGGATACCATTACCCAAAATCCGCTTATTATTTATAATAATCACCCGGATTTTCAACAAACTACTGTGATCGGCGGACAAATCGGAGTGGGTACCGGCGGTGTGACAGAGGCTCTAAGAAAAAGGGCTATTATTCCTTTTATGATCTCTAACAGGGAAACCGATCATGTTTTGGGTCACGAGATGGTCCACGTATTCCAGTATAATATGGTTAAACAAAATGATACCCTGGGTTTGCAATCCCTTCAGAATATACCTTTGTGGATGATTGAAGGTATGGCAGAGTATTTGTCTGTCGGACCTCAGGATAATAAGACGGCCATGTGGATGCGGGATGCCATTATACAAGATGATATACCCTCCATAAGGGACATGACCCGTAAACCCAATGAATATTTCCCCTATCGCTACGGCCATGCTTTTTGGTCATTTGTTACCGGTGTCTGGGGAGATGCTATGATCGAGCCGGTTTTGCTTGCAACAGCCAAGTACGGACTTAATGGTGCTGTGGACAGACTCTTTGGCTTAACTACCGATAGCTTATCCACCTTATGGCAAAAATCGGTCAGGGAGACCTATGAACCTTATATAAAAGAAGATACCATCAAACCTGTGGGGAGAAACATGTTCACCCCTGAGAATTCGGGAGAGTTGAATTTGTCACCCGTATTGAGCCCTGATGGTAAGCATATGACTTTCATATCCAATTATGATGTGATTACAATTGATATTCTTATGGCCAACACGGAAGACAGGAAAGTAATAAAAAAACTGACCAGTGCAGTGCGTCAGGGAGACATTGACAGTTACAACTATATCGAATCGGCAGGTTCTTTTTCACCTGAAGGCGACCAATATGTAATGACTACCGTCGCCAAGGGAAGGAACCAATTGCTTATTGCCAATATAGAAGGTGACGATGTAGATGTAACTGATGAGATTAATATAAAGGGTATCCAGGCTTTTGATAATCCCGAATGGTCCCCGGATGGAGAGAAAATACTGCTTACCGGTTTGGTTGATGGCAAGAGCGATCTGTTTACCTACCATGTGAAAAGTGGCAGGATTGAACAGTTAACCGATGATCCCTATTCCGATCTCCAAGCTAACTGGTCGCCTGACGGGGAAAAGATTGCCTTCATCTCCGAAAGGGGGCCCGACACCGATTTTGAAAAGCCGGCCTATGGAAAGTACCGATTGTGCACGCTGGATGTTGAAACAGGCAACGTTGAGGTACTGCCTGTTTTCCCGGAAAGTGATATTTTGAGCCCTCAATTCTCTCCGGATGGTGAATCGTTATATTTCCTTTCCCATGCCGATGGTTACAGAAATTTGTATGAATATGAACTGGAGACCGGAGATGTTTACAGGTTGACAGAGTTTGTAACAGGCATCAGCGGTATTACTGATCTAGCCCCGGCATATAGTGTGGCAAGTGAATCCGGTGAAATTGCCTATACCCTTTATGGCAATGACAGATATTCTGTTTATATGGCCGAACCGGAAGACTTTGACCGGGTAAGGGTGGATAAAAATCTTGCCGATGAAAGTGCTTCCGTGCTTCCACCCGGAAGAGGAAGGGTGCTAAATATTGTTGAAAACAACCTGAACCGGCAACCTACCTATCCCGAAACGGGTTTTAGTGAAAAAGCCTATGATCCTGAATTTCAACTGGACTACATTGGAAGTACCGGAGTGGGAGTCGGATCCAGCCAGTTTGGCACCTATGCCTCGGGGGGTGTCACTGCTCTCTGGAGCGATGTATTGAAACGCCATCAACTGATAACCAATTTACAGGTACAGGGAGAAATTTATGATTTCGGAGGTTATGTATCCTACATGAACCAGGAAAACCGTTTGAACTGGGGGGGCTCTGTTAGTCACATACCCTACAGATATTCTTATTACTCATTCAATCCGAGGGATAGCCTTGAAACAAGTGAGGGCACCATCCCGGTGAGTAATTTTATCATTCAGCAAACCCGTATATTCCATGATCAATTGGCATTATTCGGGCGATATCCCTTATCGAAAAAATTACGTTTTGAAGCCGGCGCTTCCATCTCGAGATATAGCTATATGATTCAAAATATCAACAATTACTATTACGGAAGCATGCTAATAGACAGAGATAAAGAGCGAATGCGCGAACAGGAGCCCGAGCCTTTCAATGTTGGGAATGCCTATCTGGCTTATGTGGGTGATGATACCAATTTCGGAATTACCGGGCCGTTGGGTGGTTACCGGTATCGCATCCAGGCAGGGAAGATGTTTGCTTCGTATAATATCGTCAATACACAATTGGATTATAGAAATTATTATTTTCAGAATCCATGGAGCTTTGGCATTCGTGCACTCCATTATGCCCGTTACGGGCCGGATGCAAATGAATTGTATCCTTTGTATGTTGGAGACCATTATTATGTTAGGGGATATTCTTACAATTCGTATGATCAGTCCCAGGGATACGGAGCCAATTATCAGAATTTAAATTATATGGTCGGGTCAAAAATGGGTGTCATCAATGCAGAGGTGCGTCTGCCGTTCAGCGGTCCGGAGCGGTTAACTTTCATAGAGTCTAAATATTTTTACACAACCCTTGTAGGATTCATAGACGGAGGCTTTGCTACTGAAGATTACGATAATTTGGCTTTTTCATGGAAGGCCTTACAGGGTAAAAATACACCGATATTCAGCACAGGATTGGCATTGCGGATTAACCTCTTCGGATATGCTGTACTTGAACCTTATGCCGCTATACCCTTCCAGCGCAACGATAAAAACTTTACTTTCGGACTCTTTATAAGAGGCAGCGGATGGTAATGATGGCCGCAGACTTTTTGAAAGGAGGATGTTTCGGAAGAAAGCAGCATGCAAAATTTTCGGACATCCTCCTTCTGTTTTGCTATTACCATGAATGCCTTTATAGTATTCCTCTTAAGTGGCTCATAAAATCCCACCGCCTTTACAACTTATTAAAGATAGGAACTATAAATTAGTCCATGATGAATGCCCTTTCTTCCGAGAAAATTTATAATTTTATGGACTTAAAAAATCAACTGCTATGAAATTTGTTAATATCCTATTAGTTTTTGTATTGGTCCTTTTGGGTATCAATTCATGGGGCCAAAGCCGAATGGATAACGATATATCCGGAAAAGTAGATTCTGTGATGAATCTGATGACACTTGAAGAAAAAATCGGCCAGTTGAATCTTATCTCTGGTGAAGGAGAATTAACCGGCCCTGTTACTGAGGACAGTG